>CAYQDW010000056.1:0-1453 GCA_964416385.1 uncultured Cryomorphaceae bacterium
GCTTATCCTCCGGTTTCCTCTGTGTAAACTAAGGTTCATTTGCAATATTACGCCATGCTGTGCCGCAATAAGTAAACATCACTAAATCCAACTACATTTGCGCCATGCAATTTCAGGACGAAGTAAATGCGGGCACAAAAGTGCCTTTGATGGAAGAGTTTTATACCATTCAAGGTGAAGGTTTTCATACCGGCAAGGCTGCCTATTTCATTCGAATTGGCGGCTGCGATGTGGGCTGCCACTGGTGCGATGTAAAAGAAAGCTGGAATGCAGAATTACACCCTCCAACAGCCGTAGAGAAGATTGCAGAAAATGCCATCGCGTACAGCAAAACCGTAGTAGTTACTGGTGGCGAACCACTAACCTGGAACATGAAGCCGCTTACCGATGCCTTACAAGCAAAGGGCATTCAAATTCACATTGAAACATCTGGCGCTTATCCGCTAAGCGGACATTGGGACTGGATCTGTCTCAGCCCCAAGAAAACCATGCGCCCGCGAGAGGATTTTTATGCGGTTGCCGATGAATTGAAAGTGATTGTGTTTAATCACCATGATTTAAAATGGGCTGAGGAACATGCCGCCAAGGTTAAGGCCGGTTGTGCCCTTTTCTTGCAACCCGAGTGGAGCAAACGCGAAACGGTCATGCCGCTAATCACAGACTATGTGATGAAAAACCCCAAATGGCGTATCAGCCTGCAAAGTCACAAATACATCGGCATTCCGTAATGGCGTTGATTGGAACTGACATTGCCAAAGCTGCAGCCTTGTTGCGCAGCAATGAGCTCGTAGCCATACCCACAGAAACCGTTTATGGCCTTGCAGCCAACGCGCTGGATGCCAATGCCGTTGTAAAAATCTTTGAAGCCAAAAATCGCCCGGCTTTTGACCCGCTTATTGTGCATGTGGCTGGCATAGCTCAGTTTCACGCGTACGCGGAAGAAATTCCGGATCAAGCCGTGTTCCTTGCTGAAAAAGTTTGTCCAGGCCCGGTAACCTTCATTTTGAAGAAAAAAGCCATGATTCCGGATTTGGTTACAAGCGGCCACCCCACGGTTGGACTGCGCGTGCCGAATCATCCGCTTACCTTGCAATTGCTGAACGAATTGGATTTTCCGCTGGCGGCACCTAGTGCCAATCCCTTTGGCTATACCAGCCCCACCACCGCGCAGCATGTGCAGCAACAGTTGGGCGAAAAACTTAACTATATCTTAGACGGTGGCGCCTGCACTGTAGGTCTGGAAAGTACCATCATAGATTTTAGCAGCGCAGAACCCAAAGTATTGCGCTTAGGCGGATTGTCATTGGAGTTTATTGAAGATTCCCTTGGCCAAAAATTAGCGGTACAGACTAGTAGCAGCAATCCGAAAGCCCCGGGTATGCTCATTAGCCACTATAACCCCGGTAAGCCAGTTTTGGTAGGGGATATTAATGAGCGGATTAGGCAATTAGCG
>CAYQDW010000056.1:1553-4126 GCA_964416385.1 uncultured Cryomorphaceae bacterium
ATTAGCGGTTGAGCGGATTGGGGTATTGGCCTTTAAAGAATATTTTTCGGGCATCACGCATAAAAATCAGCGTATACTATCTCCTGCTGGCGATTTGACAGAGGCTGCGCGTAACTTTTTTAGCATGCTGCGCAGTTTTAATGCGATGGATGTTGATGTGGTTATAGCCGAGTGGTTGCCGGATGTAGGCTTGGGAAGGGCTATAAATGACCGGTTGAAAAGGGCAGGGGGTATGTAAGGTTGAAGGTATAGGGTCGATGGCCAATAGTCTACAGTCGATAGCCGTGATGTCATCCCATCTTACTCTTGCTTCACTGGGATACTGTATTTATCTTCTTAAACACAGCTCTGCGTTTCTCTGTGCGATTCCGTGTCTTAAAACTAACAATCAGAAATTCCAATTCTATTCTTCACCTTTTGGCCGCCAGCCAGATAATCACAATCTTTTCTTTAGAAGAGAAGTTGCTTTTAATTGAAGATTTTAAACAATTTTTTGCGGGCACTATCCTTTGCCGATTGATAAATGCCGTATGCCAATAGGCCAAGAAATAAATAAACCAATAGTTGCATAACTCCTAATTCGGGATCTTCTACAAAAACCAGAAATTTTGTAAATGAAAAATAAAATAACCCCAGAGCATACCAAAACACCAAAATTAACTTGAGTGTAAGAGTTGCATTGAATTTAATAGCGACTTCTGTTTTTGTTGGAGATTGCCTAACCTGCAATGTAATTTTAGGTTTAAATGAATTTTGATTGTTGGTTATTTCAGTTATAAGCCAAGTATCTCCATCGCATTTGCCGTAGAATAGTTTTTCACCAGAATACCAATATGGAGGCGGATTATATTGGTCTAGAACTATCTTAGAAATCAACCCATGAACCTCGGTTTTATCTTTTTGGAGGGCAATCATGCGAAAGCTTTCATAAAGGCTTCTGGCGTTAAAACAGCAATGTCACTCTTTTTATAGTCTTTGAGGTTGCGGGTAAGAATGAGGGAAACATGCCCGGCTTTCTTTGCTGCAAAATGCTGTAATGAATCTTCAAAATCGTTGAAATCTGAATTCAGAGCATTCAGTACCACATCTTTATCCATGGCAAGAACATCTACGAGGGTGAGTAATTGACCCAGTTTTTCAATAACCTTATCATGACGAGCCGTTTGCCTCAAAATGTAATACACATTGCTGCAAATAACGGGTGTTACGTAACCTTTCAACTGAGTAGTTTCACATAAACCCAATACTTGTGTAGCATATTCTGAAAAGGGTTTTCGGTCAAAAAAAATGTCAAGAACTACATCGGTATCTAATAATACTGCCTCCATTTTAGCTATACTTCTTTTTTAAACTTTTTATCAACTCCTTTTTATAGTCAAAGTCTTCAGGAGCAGAAAAAGAACCACGCAATTTGGATGTTAATGGCGCAGCATCCAAAGCCTGTGTAGTATCTTCTGTTAAGAGAGCCCGAAAGTAATTTTGTACAAGCTCAGAAAGACTTCTGCCATGCTTTTTGGCATATTTCTTTGCCTTTTCAATTACTTCTTCCTCAATAGTCAATGTCAATTTGGTATTCACAACACGTGTTTATTTTAATTCGTTTATACGTGTAAAAGTAGTTGTTTTTATAAATACGTGCAAAATTTTACACATCAATACGTGTAATTGTCTATTCAGAAATCCTCAATCAAAATTCAAATTTCAGATTCTCTTCCCCATCTTTACAGCATGAATAAGGCGCTTAAAATAGGTTTGTTTTTACTGCTCCTCCCGCAACTTGTCGGGGCACAAGGCAAAGATTCTACCTACTGGCATTCATCCACCCAGCTCAACAAAAAGCGTTTTAACGCTTACGTATATGGTATCGGTACATTGGCGGCCGGTTCGCTAACGGGCTTGTATTTTGCATGGTATGCAGATTATCCACAAAATGGTTTTCACTTTACTAACGATAATAAAAACTGGGGTGGCATGGATAAAATCGGCCATGCAACCACCACATTTGCGGTTGGGCAAGCCAGTTACGATGTTCTACGCTGGACTGGTGTTTCTGAAAAAAAGGCTATTTGGTATGGCGGATTAACCGGTTGGGGGTACTTGGCAGTGGTTGAAGTAATGGACGGTTTTAGTGAAGAATGGGGTTTTAGTTGGGGTGATTTTGCTTTTAATTCGGCCGGTGCCGCACTTTTTATTGGGCAGCAATTAGGTTGGAAAGAACAACGCTTTCAGTTAAAATGGAGCTATCGCCCAACAATGTATCCGCAGTACCGCGGAGATTTACTCGGACGCACCTGGCAAGAACAATGGCTTAAGGATTACAACGGCCAAACATATTGGTTAAGCGCCAGCCCGGGCACGTTTGGCGTTGATTGGTGGCCGCGCTGGTTGTGCCTCTCAGGTGGCTATAGTATTGATGGGTATGTGAGCGCCAATGGCAATAATTCAGAGCATCCTGAAATCATTTCACAAAGGCAATATTATTTGAGTCTTGACCTTGACCTGCGCCAAATACCGGTGAAAAGCGGTTTTTGGAAAACAGTGTTACACACTATAAGCTTTATAAAAATACCCGC
>CAYQDW010000056.1:4226-16198 GCA_964416385.1 uncultured Cryomorphaceae bacterium
AGAATTACCTCTGAATAAGTTAAAGCACTTAAAAGTCGGGTAGGGGCTAGTGAAAATTCTTCACCTTTTTTAAGTTTTATCCGCCACTTGATCAAGGTGACCATAGGGTAGATCTCCAACAAAAAGAGTATGCCAAACAAGGTCATTTTTATCCAGAAAGCATTGCTTTCCATGTAATAATCGGTTCCTTTTTCTAGTCCGCCAAATGCGCGCCATAGTCCTGTGCTAATCCATAATAAAGAAGCAATACCATACATATTGTCTGCAAAGAAAACGGCATTGAGATCGCCAGTTGATTTTACCTGTGCCAATTGGCGCGCGCGCATCCATGCAAAGCCATAGCCAATACCAAGTGTAACCAGGTGCAGTGCTGCGATAATGTGAGGTAATGTCATTTTTTCATTTTTGAAGTTTTCGCCAACGGATTATAGTCCAGACACTTATCAACCCAAAAGCTCAGGTCATCATCCGTATCCCAGCCTTCATCGTTAACAAACAGGAAGCCTTTCATGCTTTTACCGGTAAAATCCATTGGTTCTACTCCGGGTTTCTCTAGCATGGCCTCCGTTTCAGCCGGGTTCAGCCGGGCCATAAGGTTATCCTGCAATACGCCAATACACATTTTATCATCAACCATAAAGCAAATGCCACCAAACATTTTCTTTTCTTCATAGGCGATATGCTTGCGATTAAGTTCCAAGGCAATACGTTCTGCAAGGTGTTGGTTGTAAGGCATACAGGTTGCATTTGTGTAAAAATAAAAAACCCCGCAGTTGCGGGGCTAATTCCTCCCCTCCAATTTGGAGAGGAGGTTAGTGCCTGCCAAGCATTACGCCTGGGGTGAGGTTAAATAGTCGCCTTGGCTTCTACATTTCTGAATACGATCTCATCCTCAAAACTGTCAATTAGGATGACGCTATCCGCGGTTATATTACCACTAATGATGGCCTTAGAAAGTTGGTTCAAAACCTCGCGTTGTATGGCACGTTTAACAGGTCTGGCACCAAATTGCGGATCAAAGCCAACTTTAGCAAGGTGCTTAATCGCATCATCTGTACAGTCTATAGTAATATCCTGCTTGGCTAAGCGCTTTTTAAGTTCATTGAGTTGTAGCCTAACAATACTTAGTATTTGCGTATTTACCAGTGGTTGAAACATGATGGTTTCATCGATGCGATTTAAAAACTCTGGACGAATAGTTTTGCGCAACAGGTGCATGACTTCATTTTTGGTTTGTTCAAGAATTTCCTCCTTGTTCAAAGGATCCATTTTTTCAAAAGCCTCTTGTATGAGATGTGAGCCCATATTGCTGGTCATGATGATAATGGTGTTCTTAAAGTTCACCGTGCGGCCTTTGTTATCTGTTAACCGGCCATCATCCAGCACTTGAAGCAATATATTAAAGGTATCAGGATGTGCTTTTTCAATTTCATCCAATAACACTACTGAGTATGGGCGTCTGCGCACGGCTTCGGTGAGCTGTCCACCTTCATCATACCCAACGTATCCAGGTGGCGCACCAATCAAGCGACTAACAGCATGGCGTTCTTGGTATTCGCTCATATCAATGCGGGTTAAAGCCTGCTCATCGTTAAATAAAAACTCTGCTAAGGCTTTTGCAAGCTCCGTTTTACCTACTCCCGTGGTACCCAAAAAGATAAAAGAACCGATGGGCTTACGTTCATCGCTAAGTCCAGCCCTGCTTCTACGTATGGCATCGCTAACGGCTTGAATCGCTTCATCTTGACCAATAACACGTTTGTGTAATTCATCCTCTAGGCGGAGAAGCTTTTCGCGGTCACTTTCCAGCATTTTGGTTACCGGTATGCCTGTCCAACGGCTAACCACTTCGGCAATATCTTCGCTGGTAACTTCTTCTTTAATGAGTGAAGACGTAGATTGCATATCGGAAAGCTTTTCTTCATTTTCCTTTAGCCTTTCTTCAGCCTCCTTAATTTTTCCGTATCGCAGTTCCGCCACACGTCCATAATCTCCAGACCGTTCTGCTTGGTCTGCTTCAAAACGCATTTGCTCAATATCTTCTTTAGCTTGTTGTATACTTTCTACAACCGTTTTTTCACTATCCCATTTGGCTTGCAAAGTATTTCGCTGTTCGCGGAGGTTGGCCAGTTCCTCTTTAATAAAGGCTAGTTTTTTAAGGTCATTTTCACGTTTAATCGCTTCTTGTTCAATTTCGAGTTGCATAATCTTACGGTCGAGCACGTCAATTTCTTCAGGTTTAGAATTGATTTCCATACGCAGCTTACTGGCGGCCTCGTCCATCAGGTCTATGGCCTTATCTGGAAGAAAACGATCTGCAATATAGCGTTGACTTAATTCCACAGCAGAAATTACCGCTTCATCCTTAATACGTACTTTATGGTGAGCTTCATATTTATCTTTAATACCACGCAAGATGCTGATGGATGATTCTCGATCTGGTTCTTCTACCAATACTTTCTGAAAGCGCCTTTCAAGGGCTTTATCCTTTTCAAAGTATTTTTGATATTCATCAAGCGTTGTGGCGCCAATTGCACGCAGTTCACCGCGTGCCAGTGCTGGCTTAAGGATGTTTGCCGCATCCATTGCACCCTGGCCGCCACCAGCGCCCACTAACGTGTGTATTTCGTCAATAAACATGACTATTTCACCTTCGCTGCCAATTACTTCTTTAACAACAGCTTTAAGGCGTTCTTCAAATTCACCTTTGTATTTGGCACCAGCTATTAAGGCGCCCATATCTAGTGAATAAATCGTTTTACTCTTTAGGTTTTCTGGTACATCACCCTTTACAATACGGTGTGCTAAGCCTTCTGCAATGGCAGTTTTACCCACGCCAGGTTCGCCTATAAGTATGGGGTTATTTTTGGTTCTCCGGCTAAGAATTTGTAACACGCGTCTAATTTCTTCATCACGGCCAATTACTGGGTCGAGTTTGTTTTGCTCGGCAAGTAAATTTAGATTCTTAGCATATTTATCTAAAGAATTATAGGTTTCCTCCGCACTGGCACTGGTTACACGCTGACCTTTTCGTAGTTCTAGAATGGCTGCTTTTAGCTCTTTTTCAGAAACACCAGCATCTTTAAGCATCTGGGCAACACTATCACCACACCCTAAAATACCTAAGATGAGATGTTCTATACTCACGAACTCGTCTTTCATGTCCTTTGCCGCTTTCAATGCTCTGTTAAGCGCATCTTGTCCGTAGCGACTTAAAAATTGCTGTCCGCCAGTAACTTTTGGGTAACCTTCTACAATTTTATCTAAGGCTTGCCGAATCATTTCTGTGTTTACACTTAGCTTTTTTAGCAAATAGGGGAGAACACTGTCATCAGCTTCTAGAATTCCTTTTAAGATATGTCCGGGCTCAATGGCCTGGTGACCTAATTCGGATGCTTGTTGTTGCGCGGCCTGTACGGCTTGTTGCGCTTTAACTGTTAATTTATCGAGATTCATTGTGTTAGTTTTTTAATCCGCAATTGGTTTATCAAATTAAGCGCCTCATCTACTTTTAGCAATTAATATAGACAAGATGGCGGATTATGATAATTACTTCTGTCTTTATGGCAACAAAAAACCCCGCCAGCTTACATTCTGACGGGGTTTTTTATGAGTGGTTTCTATAATTACCGAACTATAACCTTTCTTGTTGTTTGCTGACCATCAACCTCAATGGCAACAATGTACATACCTGGGCTCCACCCGCTCACATCAAATTTAATTTGATTAATACCCTGGTTGGAGGTTTGTTCAAAGTTTAGCAATTGTTGTCCAATCATACTGTATATGGTAACCCGAACATTGGCTGGGTCATTCATAATGTACGGTATCATGGTTTCTCCCGTTGTTGGATTTGGAATAACGTTTCCAATGCCTGCTAAGGCGCCAGAAAGATCATCTTCATCTACACCGATAAATATTTCGGCTTCCTCATTAGACTTGCTAAAGCAGAAATCATCAATCGCCCATCCTTGATATTCAAAACTTTGGTCAGAACCAAATCTGAATCTAAATTGAACAATGTCAAATGAATCGGCAGCTTCAAAGGCAACCTTTATAGTTGAGTATTCCCAACCATTAGATTCACCACTCCAGCCCGGTCTCAAAATATCTAAAGAGGTTACGTGCGTGGTGTTGAACCAATTGCTATCAGGTAACACATAACCAACGGTTTGGAAGGTTTCCCAGCCATCAAAAGAGAAGTCTACAGAACCTCCATCATGATACAATTCAGTCTTGAAGTCATGCCAGAAGCTAAATTCATATACCTGACCAGAATCTAACTGGAAGAAGGGCGTGAACAAACTTGAGCTATCGCGCTGGCGGTAGTTGTTAGTTAAGTTCGTCATCCATGCGTTAGGTGCACTGTGAGCACCAACTAAAGGAGCTTGATTAGGTGATCCTTTTTCCCAAGAGAGCAAACCTTGCTTGTCTGGCCAATTTAGGGCGATCCATTCTGTGATAGAAGGGTCATCAAAATTATTGCAATAACCGGTATCTGTTGCGGAGAATACAATCTTGTCTGGCACAATAATGTTTAGGCAAGTTGTATCATCAGATGTGAGGTTGTCTTGCTTATTGTTAGGTCTTGAAGTTACCACACAAACATTATATGTGCCACTTGCTGGTTGCGTCCAAGGTGTATCAAATAATACCCAAGGGCTTGTTCTTCCTGTGGGTAAAGGTGGGTTAAACACAACTAATTGTGGATTAGAATACGTTCCGTTTGGACCAGTAGTGCTGAATTGTATTTGACATGTGTCAAGCAATTTAGCACCTGTATTTTGTATCCGCACGCGTAACGTGTTATCACGATCTGGTACGGGAATATATTCTTTGGTATCTACAAATACAGGTGACGCACTATTTTGTGGAGGAATACGTATCTCCACATCATCAATAGACCATTCAGAAGTTCCGCCACCACTACCGATAAGCTTCCATCGTGCGATAAGGGGATTAGAGCTAAAGTTATAAATGTTTAGTGGCCACATACTCGTTACCCAACCAGCCGTATTTGGTAAGCCGGCTGAAGAGCCTGTCCATGCGGAACCGCTGTTTGCTGCTGGTACATTGGCAGAGTTAAACCAATTGATACCTACGGCATTGTCTGGATCTTGAAAACCTAGAGGGATCCAAGTACCTTGGTTGAAAATTTCAACAAGACCAGCGTCTCCTGAACCGAATGAGAATCTATGCTTAAACCAAAACTGTGCCCCTACTATGGTGTCAAAACCTATAAATTTAGGAGCATTAACATACTCTGTGGTATTCGGGTAAATGTTTACAGAAGCAGAGGATGGTGGAGTACCAAACAATTTTGTAGTGTATGAATTTGGTGCAGAACCTGCACCAGCTGGTGGTGTACCAATCTTAAAGACCAGATAATCGCCAGTATTCCAAAAACCAGAACCATTGCCTTCGTTGCAAGCATCAAAGTCTTCTGCAAACCCAGTTTGAATTGGAATTTCTGGCCAACCAACAGAGGTTACGCAATAAGAATCATTCCACGCATATGTGTCACCTGTTTTACCAGTGCTGGCACAGATCTCAAAACTACCCACAGGATAAGCCGGCATACTGGATGCAGGCACGCTGTAAGTTGCTGTTCCACCAGCTGGAATACTGCCTGTGAATGTAGCATTGTAAGTTGTTGGTTGACCTGCGCTTGGCCCACATAATGGCGTTATAGTATAAGTTATTGGGATGTTATTTACCGCACTTGTGCCATAGTTGCGCAAGAAGAAGGTAGGCGCAACTGGATTGGCTAGATTAATTCTTACGCCTGGTGGGGCAATGTGTTCTACCCCTACATCCGTACTGATCTTGTCATAAATTCTCAAATCATCTATACCTATATCTGCACCTGCGCCAAGACCAGTTTTCTGGCCTAGTATTCTAAACTTAATTACCTGCCCAGCATAGTTACTCAAGTTAATACTCCAGTATTTCCAGGCAGACTTGGCATCAGAGTGGTTGTTGGCAGATGTATTGGCAATAAGGTTACCATTGACATTAAGCCAACTATTAGAACCAGCAGGCACAATTTGTACGGCTAAAGCGCCTATATCAGAACCATACATGTAATAGCGGAAGTCGATAACAGGATTAGTCATACCAACTAAAGAAACGCACTCAGAAACTAACTGTGCACTCACTGGTGCAGTTCCAAAGTTACCCTCAGTGTATAGATAATTTCCTTTTCCAGAATAGTCGGAGATAGGACCAGTAGCTGCAGAAGGGGTTGTGCTGGCTTTAACCATCCACGCAAAAGCACCAGAGTTCATTGCTGGAATCGGTTCCCAAATGGCAGTAATGTTTGGTCCTAAAACGCCAGGGTTTCCGGCCGTACCATTTCCAGGTATTGTTGAAGGATCATCAAAATCTTCGATATAGGGGAAAGTACTCAAAGGCGCAAAATGCTCAATGGTGTAAGGCCCAACGGTATCATTACCATTTACGGTATCTGTTGGATGATCGCTCCAAACCCACATCTTGTATGTTCCATAGCCGCTAAGGTCAGCGGTGGGGCCAAAGGTGAAAGTAGTGTCTTTTCCTAGTGGGTAGGTGCCCCCAAGAGTGTCGTACAAGAAATTAGTGGTAACAGAACCCGTAGTGTTGGTGTATTCTATCTTGCAGGTTACAGGTATCGATGTTAATGTAAGACAGCCTAATGACTGTAACTTAGCTTTAACGATTTCTGCATTGGAGTAAGAACAATAGCCATTTTCTGGTTCTAGATAGTTCACCATCTCTACATCTACTGGTACTGGCTCAAATACAGTAATATCGTCAATGGCCATATCATTCTTATCCTGTGTAGTAGTCGTATTTTTTCTACCCACAAAGCGAATGCGAATGATATCTCCTGAAAATTGCTCCAATGAGATATACGCTTTTTTGTATGGATCGTTCTCGTTTACGTTTTGTTGACCAACACGACTCCATACATTATTTACGTATTTGCTTGTTGCTGTTCCTGTATCAATATCCACGCGCATCAAGTCGATATGTTGTCCGTACATATGATAATAGAATTCTAGCGCAGCACAGCTTACATTTTGTAAATCAATACAAGGTGTAATGAGCTGTGTGTTTGTGATTCCAGCGCCTTGACTTGCTTCGGTGTAAAGGTAGCGTGTACCATTTTGAGTGTTATCGCCAGATGGCCCTGTATTTAGCGTTGCTGTAGGTCCCGTGCGTACACTCCATGCAAAGCCCGTTTGGGTTGCATTAGGCGCAACAGTCCAGTTTTGGCCTGTTGGTGGATTGTTTGTTGGGAAAACTCCGCGATGTGATATGCCTGTATTACCGGTTCCTGTTCCCGGTTGCCAAAATGCACTTTCAAAATCTTCTTCAAAGGGCAGAGGGCTAACAACCAGTGGGAATGAATTTGGATAAGTTGCCCCACAGATTGCGGGTGGTGCAGGATCTCTCCAAAAAGTATAGTAATTGGGGTTTGAAGTTTGAATAGGATCTCTGCGCAAGTTAGGACATGCACAGTCAAAAATTTCCACGTACCAATCAACAGTATCGCCCAAAAGAACATTAGAAAAATTGTAGGTGTAAATGGAAGAATCAGGACAAGCGGCACCCGTAAGGGCGGTCATGTTTGCATTTTGCCAAGCACCACCATTGAGGCGCCACCAAACAACCACGCTGTCTACACCTTGATTATACCCACCAAAATCACGCGCTTTTAAACGTAAAGCCTCGTTAGAAAGATAGCGCGCACCTACGGGCTTACCATAAGGGGTTACATTATAAGTAAATGAAGGTTCTTCTAATTCGCAGGTTGATGCTTCTACAACAATATTATCTAAATACCAGCCGCTAGGACTTACTGGTATGTTTACCTGATGTGAAGCAATAAAACGTAGTTTACAGTTGGCATAACCGTTAGTTCCGCCAAGAATGGGTGTAAGGTCAAAAGATTCTAAAGCCCACCATTGGTTTGTTGGTGGTACCAAAGAGCTTGCGCTTAAAGATTGCCCACCCCAATAAGGTGTTAATGAAGGAGCCGGATAACTAAGCTCGTTAAAATAACCAACACTGTTAAACTGAGGGCTTTGTCCTTGATAGTTAGTACCTGTAAGTGTTACCCACGTTGTACCGCCGTCATTACTAGCTTGAACATAGCCGCGCTGACCAAAATGTATTTTACAAATTTGGTTAAACTTAAGACGCACATAGGGCTTATTTAGCGTTGAAAAGGTATTCGTTTCGAAAATTACCGAATCAAATGGAACAATTTTCGTGTGAAAGCTGTGAGCAGGACTCACCTGTAGGTTGGTGGTGTCATTCCATGCCGAGTTTAATAGTGAATTGGTGTTGTACGTAGTAACACTATCGGGGCCACTAGGGCCATCAAATCGTTCTCTAAAAACAATTGAAACCTGCGCGTTCATTGTTGTTGCGAGGCTAATACCGAAAAGTGCGATTAGTAATTTTCTTCTCATACTGTTTCTTTCGTTATACCTAAATAAGGCAATCGGGTGGACTACAAATATATAAAAGTAGCCCCTCTGCCTACTTTGTGTTTAGCTAAGTGGGTAAAGTTATTATTTAACGTTGATTTTAAAAATAGAATTTTCTCCAATAAATCCCTCTAATACATCATCAGGCGCTACTTTACCAACACCCTGTGGTGTGCCAGTAAAAATTAAATCACCAATTTTTAAGGTGAAGTACTGTGAAGCAAATGCAATGATTTGATCAATGCTGTAAATCATATCTGAAGTATTGCCGCGCTGCACCGCTTCGCCGTTTTTATGAAGTTTAAAATCTAAAGACTCTAAAGCTTTAAAGCTTGATTTAGGCATAAAGGTTCCAACCACGGCAGAACCATCAAAAGCCTTAGCTCGCTCCCAGGGTAAGCCCTTTGCTTTAAGTTTTTCTTGTAAATCTCTTGCGGTAAAATCTATGCCCAAAGAAATCTCATCATAGTACTTATGGGCAAAGCGTTCTTCAATATGTTTTCCAAGTCTATTGATACGTACAACCACTTCACATTCATAATGCACATCTGTACTAAAGTCTGGTATAAAGAACGGATGTCGTTTTAGTAGAATAGCTGTTTCTGGCTTTAAAAATATAACAGGTTCTGTGGGTATTGCATTATTTAGTTCTTGCGCATGCGCGGCATAATTGCGCCCAATACAAATGATCTTCATTGAATTATTTGTTGAAATTCCTGAGTTTAATGGCCGTTAATACCTTTTTGGTGTAAAGCGGGAAGTCCGCATTTTGGATCCAACTAAAGTAGCCATGATCTCTATTTAGTATATCCTGCACCAATTGGCCTTTGTATTTGCCAAAGGTGAAAATTTCATTGCCGTCATCATTATAGGCAATAAAGCCTGCAAAATCTGCGACATTTTGCCGATTACTAAAGGCACTTAAAAAGTTTATATCGTTTTGTAAATCTTCTGGATAGCGGTCTAACTGGGCTTTAAGCACTTCATATGTGGCGCGCACATCTGCCTCTGCACTGTGTGCATTGGTAAGCTCTTTTTCGCAGTAAAATTTATAAGCGGCGGCAAGGGTGCGCTGTTCCATGCGGTGAAAAATATTTTGTACATCTACAGCAACGCGCTTACCCATGTCAAAATCAATATTGGCCCTGAGAAACTCTTCTGCCAAAAGTGGTATGTCAAATTTGTTGCTGTTATATCCGGCCAAATCTGCATCTTTAATAAGGTCATAAATACGATGGGCCAATTCATTAAAGGTAGGCTGATCTGCAACATCAGCATCACTAATGCCATGTACAGCTGTAACTTCTGGTGGTATTGGGCGTTGTGGGTTTACCAACCAACGGTGTGTTTCTTCTTCACCATTGGGATGAATTTTAATGATTGACATTTCTACGATGCGGTCTTTTACCACATCAACCCCAGTTGTTTCTAAGTCAAAAAATACAATAGGGCGTTTTAGTTGTAATTCCATATGCCCAAAAATAGAAATCCCGCTATGCAAAGGGGCATAGCGGGATTTTATTTTCAAAAAAATTATGCTTAGATCTCGCGGTTCATATCCCACGCTTCAAGATAATCTGCTACACGCCTAACAAACATGCCGCCTAGAGCACCGTCTACTATGCGGTGATCATAACTATGGCTTAAAAACATTTTATGGCGTATGGCAATTACATCACCATCTGGAGTTTCTAAAACTGCAGGTTTTTTAAGAATAGCACCTGTGGCCATAATCGCTACTTGAGGTAGCGGAATAATTGGCGTACCTAATACATTGCCAAAAGTGCCCACATTGGTGATGGTGTATGTGCCACCTGAAATTTCATCGGGTTTGAGTTTATTCTCGCGCGCTCTTCTGGCTAAGTCGTTTACGCTTTTGGTTATGCCGATTAAATTTAATTGATCTGCATTTTTTATCACGGGTACAATTAAATTACCACTTGGCAAGGCCGCTGCCATACCAATGTTAATGGCTTTACGCTTTATTATTGATGCGCCATCGAGCGAAACATTAATGGCTGGAAAATCTTTGATTGCTTTAACAATAGCTTCAATAAAAATAGGTGTAAAGGTTATTTTCTCGCCTTCACGCTTTTCAAATGACCCCTTTACCTTATCGCGCCAGCGCACAATGTTAGTAACATCTGCCTCCACAAAGCTTGTAACATGTGGTGCAGTATGTTTACTAATGACCATGTTTTCTGCAATGATTTTACGCATGCGGTCCATTTCAACAATTTCATCACCTGGATAAACAGGCACAGGTGCTGAAGATGTGCTGGTTTTAATGGCTGGTGCGGCAGCTTTTGGCGCTTGGGTAGGCGCAACCGGTGTAGCCGCAGGTGCTGTACTTGCTGGCGCGGTGCCGCGATTTTCTACGTAATTTAAAATGTCTTGCTTGGTAACGCGCCCTTCATTACCGCTACCAGTAAGCTGATCTAATTCTTTTTGGCTTATGCCCTCGGCTTCAGCAATGCTACGTACCAATGGCGAATAAAATCGGCCGTTGCTTGCACGTGAAATTTTTTCTCCATTACTATGATTCGTTACAGTTTCAACGGCTGCGTTAACTGTATTAGCTACCGCATCAACCGCAGCAGCTGCAGGTGCAGGTGCGTCTTCTGCTTTTGCGTTTGGCGCAGCAGCTTCAGAACCACCTCCCGTAGAAATAATGGCAATAGCTTGCCCAACCTGTACCACATCATTTTCATTAAAAAGCTTTTTCAACAGTACACCTTCTACCGGACTAGGAACCTCAGAATCCACTTTATCCGTTGCAATTTCTAGTACAGATTCATCGCTTTCTATGGTGTCGCCTTCATTTTTAAGCCAATTTGTAATCGTAGCTTCGGCAACACTTTCGCCCATTTTGGGCATTATTAATTCATACTGAGCCATATGTTCAGAACTGTGTTTTTGGGGATGCGAATTTAGGTAATCTAAATCCAATTGTCTGCACCAAATAATTAGGTTTATGTGGGCTCCATCTAACCTGATTACCCGCCATTAAATGTACTTTTGAAGCATGGCAAAAGTATTGGCTCTAGATATTGGCATGAAGCGCACAGGCGTTGCAGAAACAGATCCTTTTAGAATAATTGCCACTGGCTTGCCTACCATAGCATCAGTAGATTTAATACCTTTTTTAAAACAATATATAGCCACAGAATGCCCTGAAATAATTGTTGTGGGTGAACCAAAGCGACTACATGGCGTGGCGAGCGACATTGAAAGCTTTATTCAAAAAACAATTAAACAGATTAATGTGCTTTTTCCAGATGTAAAAATTGCACGTGTTGATGAGCGTTTCACAAGCAAAATGGCCAGTGCAGCAATTGCACAAAGCGGATTGCCCAAAAAGAAACGTCAGAATAAAGGTTTAATTGATGAGGTTAGTGCCGTGATTATTCTACAAAGTTGGCTGGCGCAGAGGAAAAATTTATGAATGATGAATGATGAATGATGAATGATGAATGATGAATGATGAATGATGAA
>CAYQDW010000057.1:0-16163 GCA_964416385.1 uncultured Cryomorphaceae bacterium
CGGAGAATAAATACTGCTTTTAGTAAAAAGCGGCTTTAAAGCATGAATCCTGACAGGCTTTAAATCTTGTCAGGATTTTTTTTAAAAGATAAGTTTACTATTTACCATCAATAGTAAACTATAAATTTTACATTTGCGCGCTGATGACAACTGAAGAGCAAATCCTAAAACTGTTTGACGAGAGCCAAGACTGGTCTCCCAAAGAAATCACGTTCCGGCTTGGTGTGTCAAAACAAATGGTACACCGTGTATTGGCGAAATTGGTTGAGAATGGCGAGCTTGAAAAGTTTGGCACCACACCCAATGTTTTCTACCGCAAAAAAAAGAGCATTCCCGCTGCAGAAAACATTTCTCTACCAATTGAAAACACAGAATTTCTTAAAAACCAATTTCTTCTCATAACCGAAACTGGCGAGATGTTAGCGGGCATCCAAGGGTTCTCGCACTGGTGCACACAGCGCAAATTGCCCGTTATAAAAACAATTGACGAGTTTATTTCCACCAAAGCCAAATACGCCCCATTTTACAATGAAGATGGTATAATTGATGGCACCCAAAAGCTAATAAGCACTCAAGGGTTTGAGCAGATTTATTTAGACCAGCTCTTTTACCTGGATTTTTATGCCATTGAACGATTTGGCAAAACGAGACTAGGCACCCTTTTGCATTACGCCAAACAAGGCCAAAACAAATTCTTGATGCGCCTGATGATGGATGAAATCGGCCCAAGAATACAAAAACTAATCACCCAAGTAAATGCCGATGCCGTGGGCTTCGCTGCGCCAACCATCCGAAGAGAAACGCAGATTATGGATTTTATGAAACGTTCTTTGATTCTATCTGTTGCAGAAATAAACATCCAAAAGATTAGTGGCATTATACCTGTGCCACAAAAATCGTTGAGCAAATTAAACGAGCGCATAAATAACGCAAACAACACCTTTGCTGTTTTCGGAAATCAAAAGTTTGAAAAAGTATTACTCATTGACGATGCCGTAGGTTCTGGCGCCACACTCAACCAAATCGCTCAAAAACTAAAAGAAAAAGGCATTGCCAAAACTGTGGTTGGTCTGGCTGTAGTTGGCAGTTTTAAAGGCTTTGATGTAATTACGGATATTTAATCACAATCAGTATTGCCTCCAAACTTTTGGCGGAGAATAAATACTGCTTCTAGAAAAAAAGCTGTTTTACATAAATAATCCTGACAGGTTTTAAAGCTTGTCAGGATTTTTAGTTGTACGCCCTCAACACCTATTGTAAATACGTCTAAACGCTTAATCTCGACTTATAGCGCCTCTTTGGTTCTGCAAGCTTGGCACCAATAAGCGCCATTGGTATGTATGCCAAAATCAAATCAATAGCATTAAACCACATGGGGCCGTTTAATTGCATGGCAGTGTAAACACCCCCAATTAAAAAAATAAAGCCCACAAACCATGCAAGCAGCATATTATGCGAAGTACCTGATTTGGCAGCAAAAAATGCCCCTACCAATGTACCCAAAGCATGTGCAAGCCAAGGAAAGACAAAGTTTTGTGGTTCGAATAAATGAATGGTAGCTGCCAATTCTTCCATACTGCCAGCACTAGCGCCATAAGGCATCGGGATGAGAATGGGCCCAAGCAATACAAGCGCCATATTTACGAGGCCTCCGAGCAAGACGCCCATGAGAATAGACGCAATGTTTCTGATAAAGAGAATCATAGGTAATATAATTTAGATTGGTTTTGATACTCAAAAATAATCTAAAAAAGAAGTAAACAAAATGCTCCGACCAAGTCGGAGCATCATGTATAATAGATAAGATAAACAAATGAGATGCTTAGAGCGGCATCATTAATTCATTCTTTGCCTTGGCTTTTTTGCAACATTAAATCCTAACATAAAGCCAACAACGCTAGAATTTAATCGCGTGGGTGGCGACCAATACACATTAATCGGTAAGTTGAGATAGCCTATACTAAAGGTTTTTCCTGCGGCAATAATTAGCCCCGCATTTAATTCTGTTCTTCCGCGGCTATCAATATTTTTAAAGGTGCTAAAATTCTCGCCTTCTGGCATATCTTCAGCCAACACCCAATTGCCAGACAAGTCATAATAACCTTCTGCAAATTTGGCAAACCTAAAAACCGGACCAAAGCCAACTTCCCAACCTCGCCAGCGCAAACCATTAAGCACTGTTAATGAAAACGAAGCGTGATTTGTTTCAATACTATTTATGGTTCCTATAAATTCAAACAACGCCTGAAAATCGCCCTTACTCACATACTGAACCTCATGTTGATAACCAAAAACAGATCCATATGCCACGCTATTATAACCACCTTGATTTTCAGGAGCCATTAACCGCGTCTTGATTTCCCCATTAAAAAACTGCATCCCAAAACGTGGTCCGTTTAGGCGCAACGTTGTTTTATCGCTGGTAATGGGCAAATCTAAATTTACGAGCATATCTAGCGCTTCTTGGTCTTGCGGCATACCAAATAAATCTTGAATAGACATGCGCACCATCACCTGTATATACTCTTCTTGAAAAATGTATTCCATAACGCTCGTCTCATCGATTGTTTGCTTTTCAACATTAATTAAGCGCAGGATAAGTATAATCTTGTCACCGTATTTTTCAGCACTACCAGTCATCATATAATCAGCCTTGAGGACTTTACCCACTTGTACCAATTGTGTTTTTCCGAAACAATCATCAGGAGAAATCTGATTTTGTTTCATCACATAAGAAGCGTCATATTTATCCAAAACCTCAAACCTTTCAAGTTTTTCAAGCTCAATACGTACCAGGTTACCCATAGATAAATTGTCTAATGTTAAGCCTTTGGTATCTATACTAACGATGGCTATGGATTTACGCTCTTCATTTTGGGTGGTTTCTTGTGCAAAACTGAATGAAGACCATTGCATCAAAACAAAAAGTAGCATCACAATTTTTTTCATAATACATGATTTAAAATTCTCATTCAAAGGTGATATTAGATTTTCCTTTCACCTAACGGACTGTCGCAAGCAAATGAAAAGCACCTTAAACGAAACGTGCTTTTCGTAAATAAAGATAGGTATTGGCGTGATTAATTATTGATTTTCGCAAATAAAATAATCAAAAAAAACAGGTTATGTGGCATTCCGTATCGCAAGGTATTTGAACCTTTGCTTTAACGCGACTTAATTTAAGGTAAAATCAATAACTACGTTGCCCGTCTTTTTACCGCTGTTCACATAATCAAACGTAGCTATGGCATCTTTTAGCGATACACTATAATCTATGAGCGGATCAAAAGCCTTTTTAGAAAAAAGCTTACTAACCAATGCAATGGTACGTTTTCTATCTACCGGCATCGGAAATTTTACTTTTCTAGAGCTAAACCTTGTTAGGACAGGAAGGTAAAGGTTTTGAGCTCCTGAGCCTAATTCGCTACTCACATAAGTACCACCAGGCAACAATAGTGGTTTGCACTTTTTCCATGAACTTTTACCTACGGCATCAAAAACCAAATTAAACGCTTGACCACACGTTGTGAAATCCACCTTTTCAAAATCAATAACCTCATCTGCCCCAAGCTGTTTTACCGCGTTTATGTGTGCATCAGGTGCAGTAGCCACAACATAGGCACCACAATCTTTTAACAACTGAATGGCCGCAGAACCAATAGCTCCTGTGCCACCATTAACGAGTACCCGAGCACCTGCGCCAATGTTTTGACTCAATATGGCATTTATGGCATAATGCGCACCCTCTGTACTTGCTGCAGCTTGCTTATAAGAAACACCATCAGGTATTATGGCTATGGCTTCGTTGGCTGAAACAACCAAATATTCCGCATGACTTTGGAGCCCCAAATCATTAAAACCCCAAATACGATCGCCTTTTTTAAAACGGCTAACGCTCTCCCCTACCTGTTCAACAATCCCTGAAAAGTCACTGCCTGTTATTTGCCGTTTTGGTTTAAATAAGCCTGTGAAGAAACGGAGTATAAATGGCGCACCCCATAAAATACCGCAATCTGTTCTGCTAATAGTAGCGGCCATAACACGAACCAAAACATCGTTTTTACCACATTTTGGCAATGGCACGTCTATGATTTCTAATACTTCGGGTCCGCCATATTTTAAACGGTAAAGGGCTTTCATGGTGGATGTTTTATTTGAGCCCACAAGGTAACTTAGTTCATCATCATAAATCCCCCAATGAAGTGTAAAAAAAGAATTAAGGCGTAATGGGATGATACGTCTTTAAGATGCAATCATCATCTACAACGCCAGATTTTACCAGAGATAAGTACTGCTGCTCATCTAAACATGTTGCAT
The DNA here is from genome assembly GCA_964416385.1 of uncultured Cryomorphaceae bacterium. Taxonomy (GTDB): domain Bacteria; phylum Bacteroidota; class Bacteroidia; order Flavobacteriales; family Schleiferiaceae; genus JAUHWL01. Next base: position 4,318 of record CAYQDW010000057.1, read on the forward strand.
GCGGCTGATTCCAAGGGCTACTGCCATAAATACCATGTTTTTCAACTTCAAAACAGGTTATATATATTGACGCATAATGCGAACGATCTGCATTTGGGAAAATTAAAGTGCGGCTGCCGTACTGGTTAAGCGCATTTGTGCTCTCATGAGTCCCGTGATATATTTTAACCTCAACTTCCCTACCAGGATTGTAATAGCCAATGCCGTTGGTATCAATATATAATTCTGTTGTAGAGGTTATTGCCGGCAAGAGATACACCATGCCTTCATAGTTTTCTGGAATATAGATGTTGAAATCGGGCTTGTAACGCTCTATTTTATGCTGCAGAATGATTGCCATCAAGGCTAATATGCTTATCCAGCTAAATATCAGAAACCACTTTTTTCGCCAGCCACGCCATACTAAAACGATTACCCCACTTAACAATGCGGCACCTATAAGTACTAAGGGCACTAAAAAAACACCCAAACCATATAAAGTTTCTCGCCAACCCAAATAGGCATACCATGCTGCTAATGCCCATAATGCAACCATATAGAGGTATCGCAAATAGTTTACCCGCAGCATTTGAGCCTACTAAGAATTAACATGAACGCCATATCTCATTATTGCTAGCAATAAAAATACCTTATGTACATCATCACCACAAATATGGTTTATGGCTGAAGTATAGATTGCTAAATTAATATATCTTTGCTAAATACCTATATACTACATAAGCATTTATGTCCGCACCAAATTTATGCCCAAAGTGCAGCGCAAGTACCACGGTTAAAAGTGGCGTTATTCAACAGCGTCAGCGGTACAAATGCAAGGCCTGCGGTTATCATTTCACCGTTCAAAAACAAGGCAAACGCATAGACGATTACTATGTTACAAAAGCACTACAGCTGTACGTAGAAGGGGTTAGCTATAGAGAAATTGAACGCATCCTAGGCATAAGTCATGTAAGCGTGATGAACTGGGTAAGAACCTATAAAATCAAGCGGCCGGTAAACCAAAATTACCATCCTACATATAAAATTCTAACCCATGACGAACTGGCCAAGTACATGGCTAACAGAGAAAATCTAAAAGCTTCTGGGGTATTGGTTACAGAATTGGGAGATAAGTACATGCTTATTAAATGGGAGCGTTTCAGAACGTCTTAACTATAGCATATTAGCAAATTTGTATAGCAAATTTTCTCAGTGCATCTAGAATTTTCAGTTTTGGTGGCGAGTTAGTCAGGTAAGGCTAGCTCATATTACCTAAACTAAATTCATATACGCATGAAGAGAATTACCCTTTTCCTTTTATCGTGCGCCCTGAGCAGCAGTTTGTGGGCGCAACAAAAAGCCCCTGCAGAATATGGCAGCGGACTTAAAGTAAATCTGAATGATGACGGAAGCAAGTATTTTCGATTAATTGCTTGGACGCAATTCTGGTTAGACGTAAATACCCAGAATGTGAACAATGAAGACCGGCTAACCATGACGCCAAGCCTTAGGCGTTCTCGTTTGCTGTTTTACGCTCAACTTTCAGATCGTTTTCTCATTCTCACGCATTTTGGTTTAAACAACTTAAATCCTTCGGGATTAGACCCAACGGGCCAAAGCTCACAAGCACAGTTGTTTTTACATGATGCATGGGTAGAATTTAAAGTCTTTGACCAACTCTATTTAGGTGGCGGCCTCCATTATTGGAATGGCATCAGTCGCTTAAACAACCAAAGTACTTTAAACTTTTTACCTCTAGACAACCCACGCCATGCATGGTCTACCATTGGTACTACAGACCAATTTGCCCGCCATTTAGGCTTGTATGCCAAAGGTAAAGTGGGCAAATTTGATTATCGTGTTTCTTGGAATGCCGCAATGGTTAACAGCCTAGACGGTAATGTTGGCATCCTACCCACAGATTCTACCGCCAGTTATGTAGGCAGGCAAGTATTTGGCATTGACGCCAGCAACGTATTTGCAGGCTATTTTAACTACCAGTTCTTTGATCAAGAAAGCAACAAACTGCCCTATTTTGTAGGAAGTTATCTTGGTGCTAAAAAGATTTTAAACGTTGGCGCTGGTTTTTACAGCCATCCCAAAGGTGCCGTAGTGCTAAATGAAAACGGAGAAAACACCTCAGAAAACGTTCTCTTATGGGCGGTAGACGTTTTCACCGAATTACCGTTTGGTGCTAAAAACGCGGCCTTTACAGGTTATCTCTCTTATCAAAACAACAACTATGGTACAAACTATCAATTGCTAGGCACAAGCCAAGAAGTATTTACTGGCAATGTAATATACTTTCAAGGTGGTGTACTGCTCCCACATAAAGGAGACATTGCTTGGCAGCCATATGCCACAGTTACCCAAAAAAGTATCACCAACCTTGATGGTAGCGCAACAGACTTTGGCATTGGTATTAATAGCTTAATCACAGGCCACCATGCAAAACTCAGTTTAGAGTACCGTAGCTCCGGATTTGTAAATGCTGATGCTAAGAATCGTGTTCTATTGCAAGCCGTAATATTCCTATAATTAAAAAATTCACAAACATGTCTAAAGAAAAAATGCAAGAATACTGGAAGAAGAACGTGCGCAAAATGGTGCTGCTTCTCAGTATTTGGTTCCTCGTATCGTATGTGTTCGGAATCTTTTTTGCCGACTCATTAAATGCGATACACATTGGCGGATTTCCGCTTGGATTTTGGTTTGCCCAGCAGGGCAGCATCTACGTTTTTGTGGTGTTAATCTTTGTTTACGTACGTATGATGAATACGCTAGACAAAGAATATGATGTTGACGAATAATTAATCTCTAAAAACATTTTATCATGGATATTCAAATTTGGACATACATATTAGTCGGCATCACCTTTGCACTTTACATTGGCATTGCCATTTGGAGCCGCGCAGGTAGCACCAAAGAATTTTATGTTGCTGGCGGAGGTGTACACCCCATTGCCAACGGTATGGCAACAGCAGCAGACTGGATGAGCGCTGCATCATTTATCTCAATGGCAGGTATTATTTCATTTGCCGGGTACGATGGCTCTGTTTACCTGATGGGTTGGACTGGCGGTTATGTGCTCTTGGCACTTTTACTAGCGCCTTACTTGCGCAAATTTGGCAAGTTTACCGTACCAGATTTTATTGGTGATCGCTACTACAGCAATACGGCACGAACAGTTGCTGTAATTGCTGCGCTATTCGTTTCTTTTACCTATGTGGCCGGGCAAATGCGCGGAGTAGGTATCGTTTTTAGCCGATTTTTAGAAGTAGAAATTGAGACCGGTGTATACATTGGTATGGCCATCGTATTCTTTTATGCCGTTCTTGGCGGTATGAAGGGTATTACCTATACACAAGTAGCGCAATATTGCGTACTCATCTTCGCCTTTATGGTTCCGGCTATTTTCATCTCAATTCAAATGGCAGGTAACCCCATACCACAGCTTGGTTTTGGCGGCTCTGATGCCGAAGGCACCTATCTGCTAGATAAATTAAATGGCTTACATGCCGAGTTGGGCTTTGCAGAATACACCAACGGCAGCAAAAGCATGATAGATGTGTTTTTCATTACTGCCGCGTTAATGGTTGGTACAGCTGGTTTACCGCACGTAATTGTTCGCTTCTTTACAGTACCTAAAGTAAAAGATGCACGCAAGAGCGCTGGATGGGCACTTCTGTTCATCGCCATATTATATACCACCGCGCCAGCAGTATCTGTTTTTGCGCGTATTAACCTGATAGATACCGTTGCAGACAAAGAAAAAGCAGCCATGCCAGAATGGGTAGCCAACTGGGAAAAAACCGGTTTGCTTTCTTGGGAGGATAAAAACATGGACGGAAAAGTTCAGTACTACAACGATGCCAATCCAGAATTTGCAGCCACCGCAGAAGCCAAAGGCTGGGCTGGAAACGAGCTCACCGTAGATCGTGATATCATGGTACTTGCCAACCCAGAAATCGCCGGATTACCAAACTGGGTTATTGCCTTGGTTGCCGCCGGTGGTTTAGCCGCAGCACTTAGTACCGCAGCAGGTTTACTGTTGGTGATTTCTACATCTATCTCTCATGACTTGGTTAAAAAACAATTTGCACCAAATATTAGCGAGCGTGGAGAACTACTTTGGGCCCGTATTGCTGCTGTTATTGCAGTGGTAGTTGCTGGTTACTTCGGTATAAATCCACCAGGTTTTGTGGCCAGTGTTGTTGCCTTAGCTTTTGGCTTGGCTGCCGCTAGCTTCTTCCCCGCTATCATTATGGGCATATTTAGCAAGCGCATGAATAAAGAAGGCGCCATTGCCGGATTAATTTCAGGCTTGGCCATCACGATGTATTATATCGCTCGTTTTAAACTCGGTTGGATTGGCAACCCTGAAACAAGCACGGCTAAAGATTGGTGGTTTGGCGTATCGCCAGAAGGCTTCGGCACTTTCGGTATGCTCATCAATTTCATTGTAGCCATCATAGTTTCTCGGTTTACAAGCGCACCGCCTCAAGATGTTCAAGATTTAGTAGAAGATATCCGCATCCCTAGTGGTGCAGGTAGTGCTTCCGCACATTAAGAAGAAGGTTTTTGATTATCCCGGTTACCTCTATTACAGAGGTGCCGGGTTTTCAAATCCTATAAACCGTTTCATTTCATACCTTTAATCATGGTTAAAAGGTTATTTGCTATTTCTGTCTTCATCAGTTTCTTCTTCCTGATGCTGCTGTCATTTCCCATTCTAGGAATTTTTAACGTTCCTAAATTACTATTTGGGTTTCCAACACTTTTTATCTACCTGTTTTTTATCTGGGCTGCGCTTTCTGGCATCCTCGCCATTTTAACGGCCAACCGTGAAAAATCGCAGCCATGAATGCTTGGGCGTTAATCATACTGAGTTTACTCTATCTAGGACTCTTATTTGGAATTGCGCAATGGGCGCAGCAGCGCTCGCTTTTAAACTTTAAAAAAACTGGCAGTTTCATCTACGCACTTAGCTTGGCTGTATATTGCAGCGCGTGGACGTTTTATGGTTCCATTGGCCGTGCCGCCACGGTGGGCATAGATTTCATCGCCATATACATCGGCCCAATTATCATTTTTCCTGTTTGGTGGTTGCTGGCCAGGAAAATCATCCGCATTGTAAAGGCACAGCATATTTCTTCTTTGGCAGATTTTTTAGCCTCTAGATATGGCAAAAGTCAAACCATTGGCACCGTTGTGGCGCTTTTAATCCTCATTGCCATCACCCCGTATATCGCCCTACAAATTAAAGCCATTGGAGATAGCTTTAGCGTAATTGCACCCACCGCCATTACACAATGGGTTAACCCCGTACTGGTTACCACCATTATCATCTGCCTTTTTACATTGCTTTATGGTACGCGGTTTCTCTCTGGCAATGAGCCCAAAACCGGCATTGTAACCGCAGTAGCTGTTGAGAGCATTGTAAAGTTGGCAGCTTTTTTAATTGGTGGGATGGTGCTTATTGTACATGTTTTTGGCGGTGCACGTTCTGTTTTTGAAGCCGCAGCCAACAAACCAGAACTTTCAAAATTATTGGTTCTTGAAAGTGAGACGCATGATTGGTTTTGGATGTTATTGCTTTCTGCCGTTGCCATTGTGTTACTACCGCGCCAATTTCAAGTTGGCATTGTAGAAAATAAGGATGAAAAACACCTTAATAAAGCCATGTGGCTGGTGCCGCTTTATTTATTGCTGATCAACTTTTTTGTGATGCCCATTGCACTTGCGGGCAAGCTCTATTTGGCCAGTGACAGTTCGCCAGACTATTACTTTTTAAATCTAAGCATGATTTATGGCAGTAAATGGCTTACGGGGCTGATTTATCTTGGAGGCTTCTCAGCAGCAACCTCTATGATTATTGTGTCTAGCCTTTCTCTTGGAAATTTATTGAGCACCAATGTGTTGCTGCCCAATGTTATCAAACCTGAAAAGAAGAAGGCATACAGCAGACAAATCGCCATAATTAAACGCCTAAGTCTTGTTTTAATCTTTGTGATGGCCTATGGCTATTACTATTATTTGGCGTATAACGTGCCGCTGGTATCCATTGGCATAACATCATTTGCAGGTATCGCCCAATTAGCACCGGCTTTTTTTGGTGGTTTGTTTTGGCGCGGTGCCACGCGAAAAGGCGCCTTGGCAGGTATTATTTCTGGTTTTACCATTTGGCTTTATGGTTTAATACTGCCTACATTACTAGCCAACCAAGGGCTGGCAACAGATTTTTTATCACATGGCCCTTTTGGTGTAAAAAGTCTTAGTCCGCTGTTTTTTGCACAAGCCACTGGTTTAAGTCATTTTTCTGCGGTTGTAGCCATAAGTCTTTTGGTTAATTTATCGCTCTTCTTTTTGGTATCACTATTTAGTACAGCTTCTAAACTAGAGCGTAACCAAGCAGAACTCTTTGTAAATATTATGCGCATTTCGCGCAGAAACTTTGATCAAGCTGGTATTTGGCAAGCCAATGTGCCCTTTAATGACATTAAAAGTTTGCTCATTAATTTTTTAGGCGATAGAAGAACGGAGGAGGTATTAGATCGCTATGCAAGAATTAATCAGATCAGCTTTTCTGATACAGAAAACGCAGACCCAAGAATGATTAGCTACGCAGAGCGCCTGTTAACAGAAGCCATTGGGCCAGCAAGTGCACGCATTATGATTGCCAGCGTGGCCAAAGGCGAAGAAATAAGCATTTATGAAGTGCTTGATATTGTTAGAGAAAGTAAAGAGGTTTTGCAGCTTAATCGCGAATTAAGACAAAAAACTGAAGAATTAGAGCGCGTTACCAATAGGCTTCAAAGCGCCAATGACCGCTTACAAGAGTACGCCACACTAAAGGATGAATTTTTATACACGGTTACACATGAGCTGCGTACGCCACTTACCGCCATTCGTACCCAGGCAGAACTCTTGCAAGATGATCCAGAAATGCCCGAAGAAGACCGTGTGCTTTTTCTAAACAGCATGGTTAAAGAATGTGAACGCCTGTCTAACCTCATCACCAATGTACTAGACCTAGAAAAATTTGAGAGCGGCAGCCAAAAGCTTCATCTTGAATTAGAAGACCCAAAAGAAGTCATTGTAGATGCCGTAGAATCATTAACCAACTTGAGCAAACAAAAGGCCATAGCCTTAACATGTGAAATCAATAGTGCACTGCCCAAAATGGTTATGGATCGTGAGCGAATTATTCAGGTGATGGTAAATCTCATCAGCAATGCCATAAAATTCTGCAACCAAGAGCAGGGTAAAATTATGATTACCGCGTATCAATTAGATGACAGCCTCAAGGTAAATGTTATTGATAATGGCGCAGGTATAAAGAAACAAGAAGCAGAATTTGTATTTGACAAATTTTATCAGGTAAAAAACCAAACCCGTAAAAAACCGCTCGGAAGCGGCTTGGGGCTAGCCATTTGTAAAAACATTATCCAAATGCACCAAGGCCGCATTTGGGTAGAACCAGAACCCAAAGGCGGTACGCGCTTTAGCTTTACCATACCACTTAGGCGAAAACTAGAAATAAAGCATGAAGAAGATATTAATCGTTGATGATGAACCGAACATCGTTATGAGCCTAGAGTATTTGCTCAGAAGAAAAGGGTTTGATGTACTCATCGCTAGAAATGGCACTGAAGCGCTACAAAGCGTAAAAACGCACAATCCAGATTTGGTTTTACTAGATATCATGATGCCAGATGTAGACGGTTATGAAATCTGCGACCATATAAAATCTACCACAGCACTTGCGCACATAAAAGTTATTTTTCTTAGTGCAAAAAGCAAAAAAAGCGACATTGAACGTGGCCTAGAACTAGGCGCTGACCAATACATGATCAAGCCCTTTAGCAATAAAGAACTCGTACAAAACATCAATAGTTTATTAAGCACAACCTAAACCCAACACACATGATTACCCCTAAACCCACATTAATAAGATTAACCCTTCGGTGCTCCGCACGCTTAAATAGTGTTGTGGCAAGGCCCAAAAAAAAATAGCCATGAAAAACACCCCCTACCTTACCGCCTACAAACAATCCATCACAGATCCAGAAGCATTCTGGATGACACAAAGTGAAAAAATCGCTTGGTACCAAAAGCCTCAACAAGCACTTACGCAAGACCATGAAGGGTTTTATCGTTGGTTTAAAGGCGGCAAACTAAACACCTGTTATTTGGCACTAGATGCCCATATAGAAGCCGGCAGAGGCCAAGAAACCGCTTTAATCTATGACAGTCCTGTAACCCAAACAGTAACAAAATTCACCTTTGTTGAATTACGCGATCGCGTAGCACGTTTAGCTGGAGGGTTAAAAAAACTAGGCATCGAAAAAGGAGATACGGTAGTCATCTATATGCCAATGATACCACAGGCGGCTATTGCTATGCTGGCCTGTGCGCGCTTGGGCGCCATACATTCTGTGGTATTTGGTGGCTTTGCCCCACATGAGCTTGCCATTCGTATTGATGATGCCAAGCCCAAAGCAATCATTACCGCAACATCAGGCATAGAGATTGACCGCATAATACCATACAAACCCATGGTTGATGAAGCCATGCAACAAGCTACCCACAAGCCAGAACACGTTATTGTGTTTAACAGAAGGCTTGGCGCCATAAAGCCCGATGCTGATTATGACATCGATTACAATACCCTAATGAAAATGGCAGACCCTGTGGGCTGTACAGAAGTAGACGCCACAGACCCACTATACATCCTCTACACCAGCGGCACAACGGGCAAACCAAAGGGGATTATCCGCGATAATGGCGGACATGCCGTAGCGCTACAATACAGCATGAAGTATGTGTATGGTATGCAGCCGGGCGAGGTTTTTTGGGCGGCAAGCGATGTGGGTTGGGTGGTTGGCCACAGCTACATTGTTTATGCACCGCTTATTTATGGTTGTACAACCATTCTATTTGAGGGCAAACCCATCCGTACACCCGATGCCAGCACGTTTTGGCGGGTTATTGCTGAGCATAACGTTAAGGTGATGTTTACCGCTCCCACAGCCATCAGAGCCATAAAAAAAGAAGACCCCGAAGGTGAACTCCTCAATAAATATGACTTAAGCGGCTTGCGCTATCAGTTTTTAGCCGGTGAACGCTGTGACGCCGCCACTTTAAAATGGACGGAAGAAATGCTGGGTATTCCTGTAATAGACCATTGGTGGCAAACAGAAAGCGGATGGCCGATGGTGGCAAACATGATGGGCTATGATGCTCATGCTGTAAAACCCGGTAGCGCCACAAAACCTGTGTGCGGCTATAATTTGCATGTATTACGCCATGACGGTACAGCGGCCCAAACTAATGAAGAGGGTTTTGTAGCCATAAAGCTACCATTACCTCCCGGTACCTTACCAAACCTTTGGGGGGCTTCAGAACGGTTTAAAAATGGTTATCTCACTACGTTTCCGGGTTATTATTTTAGTGGTGATGGTGGCTATGTAGACGAAGATGGCTATGTGTTTATTACTGGCCGTGTTGATGATATCATAAATGTTGCAGGGCATCGGCTTTCTACCGCAGAAATGGAAGAAGTGGTAGCCGCACACCCTGCTGTTGCAGAATGCTGTGTTGTGGGCATCGCTGATGAACTTAAAGGACAAATTCCACTGGGTATTGTGGTATTAAAAGGCGGTATAGAGATGGAACATCTACAGCTTCAAAATGAGGTTGTTGCTGCTGTACGTAAAGAAATTGGCCCTGTGGCAGCACTAAAAAATGTGTTGGTTGCCCTGCGCTTACCCAAAACCCGAAGCGGTAAGATTCTGCGCAAAACCATTCGCGCCATAGCCGATGGCGAAAATTACACCACGCCATCTACCATTGATGATCCGGCCATATTAAACGAAATTGAACGCCTCTTTGCAGAGCATAAAATCGGACAAACCAACAAATCATAAATCGAAAATCACAAATCATAAATTATTGAGACATGAGTAATAAAATACAAACCCTATCTGGATACTTTCATGAATACCAAAAAAGCATCACAAACCCTAGTGAATTCTGGGCTAGGATTGCTGAATCATTTCACTGGCGCAAAATGTGGACACGTGTGCACAGCGGAGATTTTGACAAACTGGATGTAAAATGGTTTGAGAATGGCAAGCTTAACATCACAGAAAATATATTAGACCGGCATCTATTCACCAAAGGAAAAGATACCGCCATTATTTGGGAGCCCAATGACCCCAATGAAGAGGGGCGCGCCATTTCTTACCAAGAATTATACGAAATGGTAAGCCAGATGAGCCATGCACTTGAAAAACAAGGCATAACCAAAGGCGATCGTGTTATTATTTACATGCCAATGGTACCCGAAGCAGCTGTTGCTATGCTTGCATGTGCCCGTATTGGCGCCATACATTCCGTGGTTTTTGCAGGGTTCTCTTCCACATCACTGGCAGACCGCATTGATGATTGCTCCGCGAAATTGGTACTTACCTCAGATGGTAACTATCGCGGCGGCAAACGCATCCCCGTAAAAGCTGTTGTGGATGAGGCTTTAGAAAAATCTGCAGGCTCTGTAAAAAGCGTCATCGTACTAAAACGAACAGAAGATGCCGTTACTATGGTACCCGGTAGAGATATCTGGTGGCATGAGGCGGTAGCCAACCAGCCAAAAACCCATGAAGCGGTTACCATGGATGCAGAGGATGAACTTTTTATTCTCTACACATCTGGCTCTACCGGAAAACCAAAAGGCGTAGTGCACACCTGCGGTGGGTATATGGTATATACCAAGTACTCATTCGAGAATGTATTTCAGTATACGCAGGGCGATGTATACTGGTGTTCGGCAGATATTGGTTGGATTACTGGGCACTCTTACATCGTTTATGGCCCATTATTGGCCGGTGCAACAACGCTTATGTTTGAAGGCGTACCCACCTATCCGCATCCTGGTAGGTTTTGGGAGGTGATAGACAAACACCAAGTAAACCAATTCTATACCGCACCAACAGCCATTAGAGCCCTGCAAGCATTTGGTCTTGAACCTGTTGAGCCTTACAGTTTGGCCTCGCTAAAAGTAATTGGCTCAGTTGGCGAACCGATTAACGAAGAGGCATGGCATTGGTATCATGACCATATTGGCAAAGGCAAATGCCCCTTAGTTGATACTTGGTGGCAAACAGAAACTGGCGGCATTATGGTTTCTGCCCTTGCAGGCGTTACGCCTAATAAGCCGGCACACGCCTCGCTACCATTACCAGGCATTGAGCCAATTATTGTGGATGCAGAAGGCAACGAGCTTTACGGCAATAATGTAGAGGGCAACCTATGTATTAAACGCCCTTGGCCAAGCATGATTCGTACCATTTATGGTGACCATGAACGCTGTAAACAAACCTATTTTTCTACATACAAGAATCTTTATTTTACGGGTGATGGCGCCCGAAGAGATCATGACGGCTACCTGCGGATTTTGGGTCGGGTAGATGATGTGATTAACGTTTCTGGCCATAGAATGGGAACTGCAGAGGTTGAAAATGCCATAAATGAACACCCACGCGTGGTAGAGAGTGCCGTTGTTGGTTACCCACATGAAATAAAAGGTCAGGGCATTTATGCCTATGTGATTTGCGATTTAGAAGGACGCACAGAGGCCAGTGTTGTGACCGAAATTCAAGACATGGTGCGCAACATTATTGGCCCCATTGCCAAGCCCGATAAGATCCAGATTGTTCCTGGACTGCCAAAAACGCGCTCAGGAAAGATTATGCGTAGAATTTTACGAAAAGTGGCAGAAGGTGATACCAGCAATTTAGGCGATACTTCTACCCTTTTAGATCCAGATGTTGTAGAACAGATTAAAGCTGGCGCGAAATGATAAAACT
>CAYQDW010000058.1:0-16112 GCA_964416385.1 uncultured Cryomorphaceae bacterium
GCGGAAATGGATGTGTATTGGAATGCCGCGAAGAAACTTTGATCAATTAGCGAATAGTCTCATCTGCTGATAAATTTGCAGTATGGCATTGTATCTGGATTGAATTAAGTTTGCCAAAACAAAGGCAAATCGTTATGAACAGCATTTTAATCAACGTTATTCCGCAAGTGCAGAAAAAGTGCAAGGAATTGGGCGTTAAAAGACTTTCCGTTTTCGGGTCTGTGCTTTCTGATGATTTTACCCCTCAAAGTGATGTTGATTTTTTAATTGCATTTGACGAAAAACTGTCAATTGAGGAATATACCAACAACTACTTCGCTCTTCATGAATTTCTCCAAAGGGTCTTAAATAGAAAAGTGGATGTGCTAACTGAGAATTCTTTACACAACCCATTTTTTATTCAGCAGGTGAACAACACAAAGCAGCTTGTATATGAAGCTTGAGATTAAAAAACTGCTATTCGATATTAAAACATCGATTGACTCTGTATTTGAATATCTGGGACCCGAGCGCGACTTTTACGCTTACCAAAATAATAAACAGCTTCGGAGGGCTGTAGAGCGCGAAATTGAAATTATAGGTGAAGCTGTAAATAGGCTTTTAAAGAACTTTCCAGAAGTGCGCATTGAGCATGGCCGGCAAATCGTGAATACGCGGAATTTCGTGATTCATGCGTATGACGCGGTTGATGACGTGATTGTTTGGGGAATCGTAACCAATCATTTACCCAATTTATTAAAGGAGGTTGAGCAATTGCTCGAAACAGATTACTGACCAACTACGAGTTTCCCTTTCTCCAACCCTGTTTCAGTTCTAAAAACCCATACATGTAGCCTTGTTAGGAGGTTTGATTGAGAGGAAGCACTAAACCAATTATTTGCTGGCTCAGATCTATATCGGGTAGTAAAGAAAACAATCCTTGCACTTAAGAACATCTGGTTCATCAACTTTGTCCAGGTGCCATTCTGCATAGCGGACGATTTCCATAAGCTCTTTGGTAGATAGTTTTCGCTTGCACCTCACAAACGGAATGTCGTCTGTTTGATACTGACCATAAACGAAAATGACCCTAGTGGGCAAAGAAAAAGCAAAGCACCCAAAATAAAACTTGTTTATACCTGTAAATCCTCCAAAATCGGGAATACTAAGCAATAATGACAGATCTCCTTGAACACGGATGGTAATCTGATTGGAGTCATTAGAAGAATATGTAAATGAGGAATCATTTTCAAAATGTTGTATTACTTCTGCAAAATATACCGGCAACAGATTTGATCCTCTCGGTAGAAAAAGCTCCACTTGCACCGTATAGTCCAGTGAATCTAGAAATCTATCATAGCTCAAACCTGTGTCTGATGGGTTGAACGCCTCGCATTCTGTTACATACGTAGGCCGCACTTCATCTATTTTAAGTTCATACTCAAATTGATAATCTTTCCAATAGTCATGTTGCGCATAAAGGAAGAAACTTGAGAAAACAAAGAAGAGAAATGATTGCAACTTCATGCATGAAGAATTTGATTCTAAAGTAATCAAATTCTAAGGGTTTACATGCCAAAAAGGGTATTACAAATCATCCAGATTGTCCAGCACCTCTGCCTGTTTGGGTAGCATGGCCTGCTTTTCCCATTTGCGCTTTAGCAATTGGTAAAGTCCCCAGCAGGCAAGCACGCCAAATGGAACACCCATAAGGTCAAGCACGCGTTCATTGATTTGGTAAAAGGGTTCTTCGTTGCCTGATATAAAGTATCCCAACATTATAAGTATCACACCAATAAGCTGCCCCACATAATAGGTTACCGGACCTAAAACAGCGAAGCCCCATTTGCTGCGTTCGTGCTTTTCGGCCAGTTTGTAGTAAACCTTGCCTACCCAATAGAGAATTAGTAATCCGAGCATGTTTACTTATTGTTGGGGTATTTCTGTAACCGTGGTTTCTGGTGTTTCTTTTTTCTTGAATAGCTTTTTGCGAATGGCGGCAAAGAAGCCGATGATGGCAATAAGAATGATCTTCCAGAATTTTGCAAGCAAAACAAAAAAGCCGGTTTTAGCCAATACCTTGCCGGCAACCAGCCCACCTAACGTCCAGGCGGCTACATTGTCTACATCAGGAACAAAATCAGCATATGTATGGCCTTCTTTAAAACTAACGCTGGTTAAAACATCATTTATACTGGCCTGTACATCTGGCAACTCCTGCATAGAGGCAACGGCATTAAGAACAAATACGCCTTTTCTTCCCAGTACCCTCAAATTATAATTCAGCGTATGATTGTCTTCTTCACCAAAATGGAGCTCCTTGGCCCAGTGTAACACATTTCTTTCGCTATCATAAAATGGCTTAGATGCCCATCCGATGATCTCCACAGGTTCATAGCCCAACTCAATACGTTGCTTGTTATCGGTTTGGGCTTCCTCTTGTAATTGTTCCAGCAATTCATCGTAATCAATATCATTGGCATCATCATCTTCTACATAGCCGATTTCATCAAAGCTCAATACAAAAGCCCAGTCATCAGCATCAATAACTCCCTTTTCCTCAGGAAGCAGCATGCCTAAAATCGAGTTGTCTTCAGGATTACCCCAAAGGTCTGTTAGCACATAAAAAGTCTGCTCTTGATCCAGATACTTGAAGCCGGCCGGTACATTTAAAATGGCATTTCCAGAGGGCAACTCAATGGTCCCCGTTTGGTAGTGCAGTGAATTTTCAATTTCCTGCAGGTAGAATTCTGCGCTGTCAACTTCTTGTGCAAAAGCGGGAAAGCTTAGTAAAATAACTATGGCATTAAGCAATAAAGACCTTTTCATGCGGTGAAAAATTTTGAGCACCAATAATACTATAAGATTTCTTCAACTTTTCTAAAAAGTGTAGAAATCTTTAGTTGATTTTTCCCTATAAAACTGGAATACGCAGCCGAATCTTAATGACTTACATAGTCACATTCTCCTTGATATACAGCCCATAACCCTCAATACCTACGCGCTTTATGGGGTTATTGGTAAGCAAGCGAACATTTTGCACACCCAATTGCCGCAAGATCTGCGCCCCGATGCCAAAGTCGCGGGCATCTTTGCTAAAACTCATGCGCTTGGGCACAGTATCACCATTTTCGCGAGCCGCTTTAAAAGCCCGTAAGCGTTCAAGCAGGTTTTTGGTCATCTTTTCCTGGTTCATATACACAATAACTCCGGTGCCTTCATCAGCCACTTTTTTAAGGGCCTTGCGCAGGTTGGTAACCGTGTTTTCTGTTATCATGTGGAAGATGTCATGCTCAGTACCGCTGCTGTGCATACGCACCAAAACCGGGTCTTTTGGATTCCACGTTCCGAGTACCAGCGCCAGATGAATTTGTCCGTTGGTGGTTTGCTCAAATGCTTTTAGGGTGAAGGTGCCAAATTCAGTTTCTAGCGGAAATTCTTCACGTAGCTCTACCAGGCTTTCTTTTGCCATGCGGTAGGCAACCAGATCTTCAATAGATATAATTTTAATATTCAACCTTTCGGCAATTTCCAGCAATTGGGGCAAGCGCGCCATAGTGCCATCTTCATTCATGATCTCCACAATTACACCGGCAGGGTATAGGCCGGCCATGCGGGCAAGGTCTATGGCGGCTTCGGTATGGCCAGTTCTTCGCAGCACGCCACCGGGCTTAGCAATAAGTGGAAAAATATGTCCGGGGCGACCAAAATCTTCTGCCTTTTTATCTGGATTTATCATCGCCTTTATGGTTTTAGCGCGGTCTGCGGCACTAATGCCGGTAGTTACGCCATCGCCAATAAGGTCTATGCTAACCGTAAAGTTGGTGTGGTGCGGATCTGTATTGGTTGTAACCATAGGTTTCAAGCCAAGCTCGTTACAGCGACTTTCAATCATTGGGGTGCAGATTAGTCCACGGCCTTCTTTGGCCATAAAGTTGATCATCTGCGGGGTTACCATTTCTGCAGCGGCAACAAAGTCGCCTTCATTTTCACGGTCTTCATCATCCACAACAATGACCACCTTGCCGTTTTTTATATCGGCAATGGCCTCATCTATGGTATTAAGTTTACTGATTGCGTTTTGTGGGTTGCCAGACATTACTTTTTACTCCTTTAGCATATTTAAAAAACCCCGTGAGGAGGGCGATGTTCATCATTACAAAGTGATTAATAAACCGCAGTATACCGGTATGCATATTGCGTTTCATCAACAAAAAATCTAATGGCAGCAGCATTAGAATAGCCAATACAAGTAAAGTTAAGTAGCTATAAATATTGCCAGGTGCCGCAAGTAAAACGCCTAATCCAAAGGCGAAAATGGCCAAGAAGGGCGTAAACCACCGTAAAATTTTATGACATAAAAACGCCATTCCTAGTGGATAAATGGGCTTTGTTAATAAATTAATAAAGCGGTTTAAGTTTTGCCAGTTACCAATGCTAATGCGCACTTTACGCTTGTACTCTTCGCGTATTTGCGTGCTTACATCTTCATAGCAAACTGCTTCTGGCGCAAACCAAACCTGTCCACCGCGTTTTAATACAGACATTGTGATGAAAAAATCTTCCATAAATGTGAGCATAGGTATTTGTGTAAACCAAGTTTTTCTAATGGCATAGCAACCACCTTCTACACCCAATACCAGCCGCCAACGTTCACTTTCTGCCTGCTTAACACGATTTTCCCAATTTAGATACATGTGTTCTTGTACAGCAATACCTGTATCTCGTTTGCTTTTGTACATCAAATTTCCGCCTACCAGCTTGATATCTTTTTCTTTGAAAGGTCTTACCAACTCTAACAAAGTATCAGGCTGAAAAATGATATTGGCATCTGTGGCCACAATGAGCTCAGTTTGTGCCAAATCAACCAATTTATTGATGATGCCAGATTTACCTGTTCGATGTTCAAACCGAACAAGCTGTAGGTTAGAAAATTTACGTGTTAGCTCTAGAACAATGTCGTCAGTACGGTCATTGCTGTTATCGCTACCAACAAGTACAAAAAGTTTTTCTTTTGGGTAAGTGGTGTTAAAAACACTCAATAATTTTTCTTGGATTACTCCCTCCTCATTAAAGGCGGCAAACAGAACGGTTACTGTAGGCAACTCAATAATTTCATCATACAAAATGGGTTTATTGCGCTTGGCTGGTAAGTAAACAACAAGCAGTGGGTAAACCACATAGGGGATTGCTATGAGTGCCACAGAAACCCAAAAAAGAAGAGGTATGCCTACTGCCATGTGCGCTTATAGAACTCCGCTAAGTTTGAAATTAAACGATGGTTTTGATAAACTTCTGCCGCCAAAATTGCAGCATTTTTCCCTAAATCAATACATCGCTGTCTATCGCTTGCAAGGTACAGCATGGCTGCTGCAAAATCTTTAGGATTGGTGCTTAGCCATATATTTTTTCCATGTTCGGCTTGTATACCTTCTGCACCAATATGGGTAGATAAGATGGGTAAGCCTTCGGCAAGGCCTTCTATAATTTTAATGCGCATACCGCTGCCTGCTAAAAGCGGTACCAGCATTACGCCATGTGCTGTTCTGAATTTACTTGCATTATCAACTTCGCCCTGAACGGTTATACCAGGAACATTTAAATTAAGCAAGCGTTGCGGCATTGCACGCCCTGCAAGATGTAATTCTAGCGTATTGTTTGCATGATAAACCAGCGGCCAAACTTTTTCAATCAACCAATCTACCCCCTGTTGGTTGGGGAGCCAATCCATAGCGCCAAGATGAAAAAACCGGTTTTGCACTGGTGGTTTTGGTGGTGTATCTGGTAGGGTGATGCCACAAGGTGTGGTAAACACATGTTTATTATAGGTTTTAAAAAACGCGGCATCAACTGGGCTAATGGGTATTACGGCATCGGCCACAGCAGCGCAATACATTTCATAGCGCTTCAGTTTGTGGGTTTGCAGGCGTAAATACTGTTTTAATGCCAAGTTTGATTCATTTTCTGTAGCACGTTTCCAAATGAGATGTTCAATATTATGGGCGCGCAAGGCGATTTTAGCTTGACTATACTCCCTAACAATTTTCGCGTAGGGCATTAAAAATAGACCTTCAGCTTGAACAACATCAAAGGTTGATTGGCGCAGCAACGCTACAAGCTTGCGCGTAACCGCTTTTTGGTAAAAACGGCTTACGTGAAAGGGTAGAGATTGAAACAGATTAAAAAAGGCATTGATTGGGTTAGGGTTGGTATTCACTTCCACAATTTCAAAACGCACATGCTCTTTTATTTGCGGGGGAATATGGTGTGGACTTTTAAAATGTTTTTTGGTATTAAGTGCCAATACGGTTAGTTCGATGCCATCTGCCACAAAACCTTCTATCATGCGGGCAATGGCAATGCTGCTACCATCATTAGCCGGATAGGGGAGTTTATTAGCAAGCAGCAAAATTTTCATGCCGCTTTCTTTTTACGGGTAAAAAGCTTAGAAAATAAACGGATGGTATTGCTATAAAATTCAGAGTTTAAGATTGAAGAATCGTTAGCAGCACTTAAAGTAAGTATCACACCAAATGGCGCTAAGATTAAAGTGCCAATCCAAATAGCGGCCCACGGTTGCAATACCAATTCCCTTCCCATTTTATCAAATGCCGTGTTTAGAATGTGGTAAATGATGAAAATGATAAATGAAAAGACCACAGGAGCACCCATGCCGCCTTTACGGATAATTGCGCCTAATGGTGCACCAATAAAAAAGAGTACAAAGCAGGCTACACTCAGTGCGAATTTTTTGTGCCATTCTAGGTAATGTCGCGCTTCAATTTTAGAGCGCCATTCAAATTCTCCAATAACCTGGTTCAAATATTCAATATTTCCACGCGCCATCCGCAATGCATTTTTTACGGCACGCTCTTTCATCGGTGTATTAAAGTATGCAAGAACATCGGGTTTAAGCACGTTTGGTTTGGCACTGTCTAGTACCACCATATCAAAATAATACTTGTCGCTAAAATTTTCTGAAAAGTCTATTTTTTTCTGAGCAAGGCTACTTTTCATGCTATCAGCCGCGGCGGTTAGCTGATGGATGTTCATCATATAGAAGTTTTTGTTGCTCTCTTCGCGTAGATTTTCACTTTGAAAAGAAAGCAAGCTGAAACGAATCATCGCCTCCTTAAAATCCGCCTTTATAAAAGGGTACTTATCACGATCTTTTCGAGTTTTTGCTTTAACTTCTTCATATGAATAGCCATCATAAAGGTTGATTTCAAGATAGTGCTCATCTGGCGTAATATTCATTTTTCCGCGCTTTGCAGAAGTAACCTTAGTATTGCCGTTACCAGCCGTATGGTCATAAATTAGGATGTTCTCTAATTCATTTCCATCTGGCCCCGTTTTGTTGCCTACCTTAATGCTGTACCCATCTATGCCACTATAAAAAAAGCCCTGCGGTATATTTAGCGCAGGCTTCTTTTTGCTGATATTTTCAATAAGCGATACACTTTTTAAATTGGCAACCGGGATAACGTTGTTATAAATAAAAAAGGCCCCGATGCTAATAAAAACCATTAAGATGATTAGTGGTCGCATAATGCGATATAACGGAATACCAGCCGACTTCATGGCAGCTAACTCATAGTGCTCACCAAAGGTGCCAAAGGTCATTAATGAACTCAACAATACAGAAATAGGTAGTGCAAAAGGCAACACCCCAGCACTCCAATAAAAGAGAAGTTCTGCGATATAATACCATTCTATACCGCGCCCGGCAAGGTCTTCAATATACTTCCATACCATTTGCATGAGGAAGAAAAAGACCATGACAAAAAAGGTAGGCACAAAAGGTCTTATGAACGACCTTAATACAAGGATGTCTAGTTTTTTAAGCACGCGTGTAAATCCGCCTATTCTTCGTAAATCTCAAACCCTTCAAACTCCTTGGCTTTGATAGAAAAAAGGGCATCGCTTAATGGCGTATTCACCTCATATTTTTCTACGGTTAGGGTGGTAATCACATCATCATGTGAGAACTGTTTATAGCTGTAAAGTTGTTTTGTAGCCATATCAATGCCTATGAGAATCTCTTTGATATCTGCGGCAGCTTTAGGCTTTAAACGCAAGTATTGAATGGTTTTTCCATTTATTTTTTCGGTACCGGCAAGGGCGTAACTGTATCCCTTTTCATAACTAGATAAAATACCTGCTGGTGTTAGATTAAATTGTTGGTCTTCTGAGTTTAGCAGATTAATTTCTTCATCATCAGGATACACCATAAAGGTTTTGTTACCATCATTGATGAGCAAAAATCCACCCATATCTATGCGGTACTTATTGCCTTTAACCCGTGCCGTACCGCGTGTTTTACGGCTGCTCCGTGGTTGGCTAGGGTTGCCGGTAGGAGCATCAATTTCATTTACAAAATGGATGGTTTGCGAAGTATAGCTTTCTGTTTTTTGCTTTACTTCTTCTAGCAGTTTTTGTGCCTCTTTGTGGGTTTGGGCCTGTAATAGCATAGACGAAATCAGTGCCACACATGTAATTACTATTTTCATGATGAAGAGTTTCAATTTTCGTTGTTTCCTTTCAAAATCTGTTCCAAGCTCATTTCGTCTTGTATCAATACTTGCCTTGCTTTGCTGCCTTCAAACGGACCAATAATACCAGCAGCCTCAAGTTGGTCTACTATGCGGCCAGCACGGTTGTAGCCAAGTTTAAGTTTGCGTTGAAGTAATGACGCAGAACCCTGTTGGTGTATTACAACTATTCTAGCAGCATCTTCAAAAAGTGCATCGCGATCTTCTGGGTCTAAACCAGAAACTGCAGAGCTGCCTTCTTCGCCAACATATTCTGGTAGCTCATAAGCGGTTGGATAAGCTTTTTGTCCACCAATGTAATCACAGATTGCTTCAACTTCTGGTGTGTCAAGAAACGCACATTGTATACGCGTAAGATCGTTTCCGCTACTAAAAAGCAAATCTCCTTTACCAATAAGTTGATCAGCCCCGCCGGTATCTAAAATGGTTCTACTGTCTATTTTACTGGTAACTCTAAAGGCAATGCGCGCAGGGAAGTTGGCTTTAATGATGCCCGTAATCACATTTACAGAAGGGCGCTGTGTGGCAATAATTAGGTGTATGCCGATGGCGCGTGCAAGCTGTGCAAGCCTTGCAATGGGTGTTTCTACCTCTTTGCCAGCCGTCATAATTAAGTCTGCAAATTCATCAATCACCAAAACGATATAAGGGAGATAGCGGTGGCCTTCTTCTGGGTTTAATCTGCGTTGGATGAACTTTTCGTTGTACTCTTTAATGTTCCGTACCATAGCAGACTTCAGCAAGTCATACCGCTGATCCATCTCAATACAAAGAGAATTTAAGGTATTTATGACCTTGCTTGTATCGGTAATGATGGCATCCTCACTGTCTGGAAGCTTTGCCAAGTAATGACGCTCAATGTGGTTGTAAAGCGTTAGTTCAACTTTTTTAGGATCTACCAAAACAAACTTTACCTGTGCTGGATGCTTTTTATAAAGTATGGATGCGAGAATGGCGTTTAGACCAACAGACTTACCTTGACCTGTGGCGCCCGCCATAAGCAAGTGCGGCATTTTTGCTAAGTCTGCAACAAAGGTTTCATTGCTGATGGTTTTACCCAAAGCTATAGGGAGTTCCATCTTGGCATTTTGAAACTTATCGCTTGCCAGTGCATTGCGCATGCTTACAATATTGGGCTTTTTGTTGGGCACTTCAATACCAATGGTGCCTTTGCCAGGTATGGGTGCAATAATGCGAATACCTAATGCCGAAAGGCTTAAGGCGATGTCGTCTTCTAGGTTTTTAATCTTGCTGATACGCACACCCGCGGCAGGAACAATCTCATAAAGTGTAACCGTTGGCCCTATAGTGGCTTTTATTTTGGCAATATCAATATTGTAATTGTTGAGTGTGCTTACAATACGATTCTTATTTGCTTCTAGCTCTTCTTGATCTATGGTGATGTTGGCTTGGCCATAATCTTTGAGCAGCTCTATTGGTGGGAGCTTGTATTTGCTGAGCTCAAGCGTGGGGTCATACTCCCCAAATTCTTTTAACTTTTTAGCAAGTTCTGTTTCGCTGAGCAGCTCTTCTTCAGTTTTCTTTTCTATCGTAACCGTAATATTGTGTGCAGGTTGGTCTTCATTTTTAGACTTTTCTGCGTCATTGACTTCTGGTGAAAGGGTTAAGGTTTCTGGTTGATTATTAATTTCTATCGACTGTTCTACAATGGGCTCATCATCAAAATCAACTTGTAAAGTTTGCTGTGTTTCTTCAATAATGGCTTGGGGTGCCTGAGGTTCTTGGGGTGCCGCGGCCTTGGTTTCTTTTTCCGAAATTGGCGTATCAACTTTATTTCTGCGCATTAAAGCCGCTAAACTATCTGGCGTAAGTTTTAAGCGGATGATGATGTAAACCATCAAACTAAAAATTAATAGCATAACAGCACCAACTGCACCTAGCACACTATTTAACCACTTGTTTAAGAAATAGCCGATACCACCGCCATAAACGGTATAAGTACTACCTGCAACGTAGCTAATGAGCAGCATTACCCATATTACCCAAAAAGAAGCATTGCGCAATACACGTAACGGACGAATGAGGCGCCAGTTAAAGGTGATGCGTAAACCCAAGAATAAAATGTAAAAAGCAATAATAAAGACTGCAATGCCAAACCAGCGGTATACCAAGGTATAAGCCATCGCGAAGCCGATACTACCAAAAATATTTTGCGCCTTAACGTCTGTGTTGCTTAATATTTCCCCAAACGTGAGGTCACTTAAATCGTAGTCTTCTTGCCAATTTATTAAAAATGAAAGGCTGGATGATATTATTGCCAATGCCATGAATAACACCACAATACCAAGTGCCGCATGCGTTGTGCGGTCTTGAGCAATTTGGGTTATACGGGTAAAAAAACGGAATGTGATCCCGTTAGAAGTTGCTTGCTTCTTTTTTGCCATAGCTTTACTAACGCGCCAAAAATAGGAATATTTGATGCCCTAATTGGATGCGTTGCGATAGATTACACACAGGTGTTATTAACCGCAGTTGTATGTACTTAAATGTACAATATGTTGGCCGCAAGGCAGTCTGCCAAATCAGAATAGGTGTAATAAATACTTTGTGATGTTGGCATTTTACCCACTTTTTCTAGAATTCTAGAACTTAACGAACCATAGTTTAAAATGCTAGAGAGCGTGGCCTGGCTCTCTTTACTAATTTTCGATTTGTGATTGTCTAATAAGTGCTGCCATAAATCTTGTGCAGAAACTTTTGTAACATGTAAACCTAAACAGTGTAGGTAATTGCTATCCGTGATAATCGCTTGCTCTGCGGCATACTTGGTTTGGGTCATAATTACCCGTAAATCATCGGTATGCCAGCTTTTTTGCCTATTTATGTTACAGCTTTTTTCATTAGCCAGCCCTTTAATTACAGCTATAATAAGTTCAGCAATGGCAATATCTGCTTTCGGACATTCTTGGATATCTGTTACCCGTATTTCAATTGAGCCGCGGTCAAAGCGAGCAATAGCGCCTCTTGCATTGAGCCTATGCTTATCCATGATCTTTTGCTTGTCATAGGGCTTAATTGCTGCTTGTATCGGATTAAAGATTTGTTGTGTGTAATTCAGCTTGTTAAATACAGGCTCAGGTATGATGCGCCCAGCAATTGCAGGCAGGTTTTTATTTTGATTTACATAGGCCCACAAACGTGCATCTCGGTAAGGCGTAATTTCTCCTTCTAATATTGGTGAGCTTGCCGCCAATGCCGGAATTATTGGTAGAACCATTCGCACGGCCGCATGGAGTCTTTCAAATTCAGCATCATTGGCAAAAGGCAGATTAATGTGCATACTTTGCTCATTGCTCCAACCATGTTGCTTGCAGTTAAAAACTTGGTCATACAGTTCGTAAATCTCACGATTCTCGTGTCGCCAAAGCACAGTTTGTGTTTTTGGATCCATCAGCGGATGTGCTGAGGTAGGGAGCAACATGGCATTATGTGGCTCCAGCATTTTATTGAGGTCTTTAATGTTTGCGTGAAAAGCCGTATGCAAACCTTTAAAGCTTGTTTTTGGTGCTGTATTTTTGAGCTCAATGACATGAGCGGTTAGCTCATTGGTCCATGTAATTTCTCCAGCTTCGTAGCGGCCGTTAAAATCACCTGTTTTTTCTTTGAAAAGAACTTCGCTCAACGGTAAAATTTCTAGCGTATCGCGGTTCACAATCATATATTCTAATTCGATACCAAAAACGCTAAATATATCGTGTGACGTTGTCATAAGTTTAGGTAAATGTCTATTGTGTTATTTGTAGGTTGTGCTCTAGTTATGTTTATTTTCTCAATTAGAAATCCAATAAAATTGCAAAATCGAGCTTTTGGCATTTAAGAAGCATGTAATTTCCAGCCTTTATCATTGTTAAAAAGCCATATTTAAACAATAGCAGATTATGGCCTTTGTTTAACAATTTATTTTTGTGTTTGGGTGGATGAGCCTCTTGTTTAGGCAACAAGTTTATGCTCAGGGATCAAAGTTTAGAATACTTTTTACCTGCATGATAAATGTCGTGTTGATGCTAACAAACATAGCGCTGAAAGCTGTGTTTTTTTGAACACTAAACTCAATCAGGTTCTACTTTTACAAATTAAATTGATACTTTTTCCTTAATTGAAGTTCATTCTGGGAGCCGTTTAAAACTTCAAAGCCCTACTAAATATTGGGTTAATGGCTTTGTAGACTACAGCCGTACAGCACCAGCATAGCAGTCTGTAATTTTTTTTTTGTCCATAATACGCGAAGTAACGTGCCTAAGGGTTAAAACGTTGGCTTACATCCAATCCACAAATTGCCACTAAAAACAATGAACACTAAAACTTAATATTTAGTGATGCATTTTCTTCATCATCAATGATTGCTAATCGCATCGCAATACAAACTTGCGTTTTGTTCTAAAAGTGTTCAAGGCATAGAAAACTTGTGTCAATTCACCTTTGCTGAGTACCTTTGGCGCCCCTAAAGTACACCTGAAATGATTCAGATAATATCAAGCATGAGCGAATTAGGAGCCGGTAAACGTGGCTCTAGTCTTGGGCTTGAAGCTATACGTACCGCTTCATTTAAAACGCGTCCTACGTTCTTCAAAAAATACCGTGTTAAAAAAGTAGAAACTGTAAACGGCTTGCTCTATAAGTATGCAGACAATCCATACGGCAAGCGCATAGAAGGTATTGTTAAGGTATACAGAAGATTGGCAGCTAAAGTGGCAGAAAGCTTAGATGATTTAGACTTTCCTATTGTTATATCTGCTGATCATAGCAATGGAGGCGGTACCATTGCGGGCATAAAGCAGGCTTTTCCAGCTAGCCGTTTAGGCGTAGTATGGATAGATGCACATGCAGATTTGCATTCGCCATATACCTCGCCAAGCGGCAATATGCATGGTATGCCATTAGCTACAGCCATTGCAGAAGACAACACCGACAGGCAAATAAATCACCCTAGCAAAGACACCATTAAGCAATGGCATAAATTAAAGGGCGGTCACCAGCGGGTGCGCCCACAGGATATCGTTTTTATAGCGCTGCGCGATACCGAAGAACCAGAAGACCACATCATTGAGAAATATGGTATCAAGGTTATTAAGGTGGATGATGTAAGGCACAAAGGCATTGAAACCGTTGTGGATGAGGCTCTTGAACGCCTAGCTGGTTGCGATCGTATTTATGTGAGTTTTGATGTTGATAGTATGGATCCATCAATTTCTATAGGCACAGGTACGCCCGTGGAAGATGGTCTTACAGAGGTTGAAGCCCGTGAATTGTTGGAGGCGTTTTGCAAGGAGCCCAAAACCTGCTGTCTAGAAATAACAGAGGTTAATCCGCTGCTTGATAATAAAGGTAATGCTATGGGGGAGACTGCCTTTCGCTTATTGAACAACTGCGTTAAGGTTTTAGAAAATAGAGATGATGAAGATTAATCGTGGATATAGCTTAACGCATATTTTAAAAAAATCTAATAACAAATAAGCACCGGTCTATTTCCCCTCTATTTTTAGGAGAGGAGGCTAGGGCGTGAGGTCAAACATGGAAGCACTAAAAATATCTGTCCAGCATGCACTTAAAAACCTCTATGATTTGGAGGTTGAAAATATAGACTTTCAGGAAACGCGCAAAGAATTTGAGGGTGATCTCACTTTAGTGGTTTTTCCATTTGTGCGCGCAGCCAAAAAGAACCCCGAACAAACCGCGGCAGAAATAGGTGAATACCTATTAGCAAATAGCGCAGTAGTGAGTGCTTTTCAGGTGGTTAAGGGCTTTTTAAATCTTACCATAAAGCAGGATATCTGGCTAGATAAGTTCAAAGAATTGGTGGCCACGCCAAATTTCGGCTATACCCCTGTAGATGATACCAAACCCGCAAAAATGGTGGAGTATTCTTCGCCAAACACAAATAAACCGTTACATCTTGGGCACATCCGCAACAACCTGTTGGGTTTTAGTATTTCGCGGATTTTTGAGGCTACAGGTAGAAAAGTTGTTAAAGTACAAATCATCAATGATCGGGGCATCCACATCTGCAAAAGCATGTTGGCTTGGCAAAAGTTTGGTCATGATGAAACGCCAGAAAGCAGCGGCCTGAAAGGTGATCACCTGGTTGGTAAGTATTATGTAGAATTTGATAAGGCCTATAAAGCTGAAATAGCTGACCTGGTGGCCTCGGGCATGTCAAAGGAAAAAGCTGAAAAAGAAGCGCCACTCATGCAGGAAGCCCAAGAAATGCTTCGCAAGTGGGAGGCTGGTGATGCGGAAACCATAGAGCTGTGGGAAACCATGAATAGCTGGGTTTATGCCGGATTCAATGAAACATATAAAGCTCTTGGCGTTTCGTTTGATCGCAATTACTACGAGAGTAACACCTACATTTTGGGCAAGGCCGATGTAGAGAAAGGTTTGGAAAAAGGGGTGTTTTACCGCAAAGAAGACGGCAGTGTGTGGATTGACCTTACCGCAGATGGCCTGGATGAAAAACTGGTGCTGCGCAGCGATGGCACTTCTGTTTACATGACACAGGATATTGGCACTGCCATTCAGCGCTTTACTGATTTTAACATTGATGGCTTGACCTACGTGGTTGGCAGTGAGCAGGAATACCACTTCAAGGTGCTTTTCCTCATCCTCAAAAAACTGGGTTATAGTTGGGCCGATCAACTTTATCATTTGAGCTATGGCATGGTAGACCTGCCAACAGGCCGCATGAAGAGTCGTGAAGGCACGGTGGTGGATGCTGATGATCTGGTGAAGGAAATGATCGATACCGCCAAGCAAACCTCAGAAGAATTAGGCAAGCTAGAAGGTTTTGATGCCGATTACAAGGCTGAATTGAACAGTAAAATCGGGTTGGCCGCCCTCAAGTATTTCATCCTCAAGGTAGACCCGCGTAAGCGCATGACCTTTAACCCGGCAGAAAGCATTGACTTTAACGGCAATACCGGTCCGTTTATACAGTACACCTTTGCGCGCATTCAAAGCCTCAAGCGCAAAGCACAACAGCTACCTGCATACGATTGGAATTCCTACCACCCCGAGCAACCGGAGTTGGAATTGATTCAGGAGATGCTCAATTTCCCGGATATTGTAGCCAAAGCAGCGGCCGATTTTAACCCCAGCGAGCTGGCCAATTATGCCTACAGCTTGGTGAAGAATTACAATGCGTACTATCAGAAATACACCATTTTAGGTAGCGATGATGCGCAGACCAACGCTTTTAGACTCATGCTAAGCGACCAGCTTGCCGGTATTGTAGAACGCGCCATGTATTTGTTGGGGATAGATTGCCCAGAGCGGATGTGATTACCTTAAAAAATCTAAGGTTTAAAATTTAAAAAGGGTAGGATTTTATCCAATGAATCTCATTCTCCCTAGCGCAAATATTTTTACGTTTCCCCCGCTCCCGCGCGAATCCTTTCGCGTGGTTTCAGTAATAAGTTCATTCAACATCTCATTTAATTACGATTACATCATCCAACAATCCCTTTTCCCCCGCGTAATCTGCTGCGCTACTGTAAAGATAATCTTCCGCTCTAAAAACCACTCCAGCCTCTACCGGATTTTGGTGGATATAGTTTATTTTTT
>CAYQDW010000059.1:0-15584 GCA_964416385.1 uncultured Cryomorphaceae bacterium
AAAGTGGTGGTGTGGTAAGCATGTTTTTATTCCGTTTTAACACAATCACGGCACTACGAAACGATACGGGTACCATTGAGCTCTGATTTGGGCTTGGCTTCAATGAGCTTGGTTCGCATAATTGCCCATGAAAGCAGCGCAAACGAACCGGTGCTTAACATAAGGTGCACGGGCTGTAAAAATGCGGGTACGTTAATGTAATACATCACCGCGCCTACCACTGCCTCCAGCAAAATGAACAAAAAGGCAAACCCTACGCTGTGTACGGCATACTCATTTCGCCAGTTGCGCCAAAACAGCCAGGCCAGCAAAGCCACCAATAGCAATGAAGCAGACCGATGAATAAGCACCCGAGAATCTAACAAGCCAATCCACAAGCTGCGGTCTGACTGTTGTAATGCGATTTCATCTATTTGTTCCCGTACCTGCGTACCCAAAAAGATCTGCACAGCCAGCAAAGCCAAACTTATTACCAATAAAATGCGGAAAGACTTTCTAACCTCCTTCTTCATTAAATCGCCAGAACGCGAAATGATAACGGTTAGCAGCAACACAATACCCAGGCTGCCAAACATGTGTTTGGTAATTGCATTGGGTACCAGGTTGCCATCTACAACAAGCTTACCCAACCAGGCCTCATAACCCAGCAAGAACAACGTACCGGCAGAAAGCACCATCAGCCATTTATCTTGCCTAAAAGCGAAGATTGAAAAAATGAACATGGCCAGAATGGGTAACCCGCTAAAAGCACCTATAAGCCTGTTTATGTACTCAATCCAGGTATGCTTTGCATTAAAAACGGCATAGTCATGTTTGGTGTAAAGCTCCCAATTGGTCTCATCAAATGCCTCTCCAGTTGTAAAGTTTTTGGTAGCCGAGTACAATGCTTCGTCATGAAGAATCATCTGTCCTTCTTGAAAATGTTTGTTTGGCTCCCAAAGAACTTGCTGTTCATGGGTTGGCGGAATGAGATGACCGAAGCATTTTGGCCAATCCGGACAACCCATACCGCTGCCTGTTGTGCGCACAACAGCGCCTGCCAGAATAACCAAAAAGATTACGGCAAGAGAAATTTTAGCTAATCGGTTTACGATCCTCATTAACTTGTTATTCAGCAGCCGGTTGGGCTGGCTCCTCAGAAGACTCTTGAGGCGTTGTGCTTTCTACATGCTTGCGGGCTGTGTATGCATGGTTAGCAACCTCACCAACCTCAGCTATTAATTGATCTTCTGTTATAACCGTGTTGTCGAACTCAATTACTGCTATGGCCTTTTCAAAATCTACAGCACATTTAGCAACGCCTTGAGTCTTGCTTAGGTGTTTTTCTATCGCGGCTTTACAGCCCATTTCGCACGTCATGCCCTCTATATCAAGGGTTGTGGTAGCATTGGGAACTACGGCTGCTGCAACCGTTTGTTCTGCCTGTGTTTCGGTAACCTCTTGTTGTGAACACGCGCTTGCGAACAACATAAAAAGGCCAATAGTAAGTGTATAAAAGGATTTCATTAGAATATTTATTTAAGAAGGCAACAAAAATACAATGGATAAAGAGGTTGGCAATTACATTTGTCAACTTTCAGTAAAAGAAAATGCCCACCCACAACAAACGCCTAGCTTGGATATTTTTTGTGACACTTGCCTTAATTTGGGGAAGCTCCTTTATCATCATGAAAAGAGGTCTGCTGAGCTTTACAGCCATGCAGGTTGGGGCAATACGTATTGTTTATGCCGCTGTTTTTACATCAATAATCGGGTTTAGAACATTTAAAAAATTTAGGCGTGCAGACCTTTGGCCGCTTTTAGTTGTGGGCTGGCTGGGCAATGGCATACCCTACCTACTTTTTCCGCTGGCGGTGAGCCATGTAGACAGTAGCATTGTGGGCATCATCAATTCGCTGGTACCGCTTTTTACATTAATTGTTGGCTTTTTCTGGTTTAAATTTAAACCTCTCCCTGTACAGATTGCCGGTATATTAATTGGTTTTGTTGGCGCTTTCTTTCTCATAAGGCCCGATGGCCCCTTAGACCTTTCTGGCGATTTAGGCTATGCACTTTTTGCCGTTGTTGCTACCATCTGCTATGCCATTAGCATAAACACCATCAACTCTAAGCTTGGTCATTTAAACGCGCTCACCATCACCAACCTTTCACTGGCCATGGTTGGCCTGCCTATGGTTTTATTCTTATTCACTACAGATTTTTTAGATCG
Source organism: uncultured Cryomorphaceae bacterium (assembly GCA_964416385.1). Lineage (GTDB taxonomy): Bacteria > Bacteroidota > Bacteroidia > Flavobacteriales > Schleiferiaceae > JAUHWL01. The sequence continues at coordinate 2,210 of CAYQDW010000059.1, forward strand.
CCTTGTACAGCAGCCCCACGTGTGGGAAAGCCTGGGTTATTTGGCTATTCTTGGCATTGTAGGCTCCAGTCTTGCCATAATCATGTTCAATTACCTTATAAAAGTGTCTAACACCATATTTAGCAGCAGCGTAACCTACGCTATTCCCATTGTTGCTATTTTATGGGGTTGGATTGATGGCGAAACTATCGGCACGAAGCACCTTATTGGTGTAGGCTGTATTCTGGCCGGTATTTATCTGGTAAATTCTACAAAACACAAAAACAGGGCGAAGTAGGAACACGGATTGTGGATTTGAGATTTTAGATTGCGGATTTGGGATTTGGGATTTGTGTGATGAACGCAAAAACTTGCTAAAACGCTTCGCAATTTTTACATAATTCCAATTCGTGCTTTTTACCGGCATTGAGCTTTTCCAAATAAACACCTCGGCTATCTGAGGCATACACGTCAAAAATTGAGGTATTGTTAAGGTTGCCAATCACACCTTTGGCATTGAGATCATTACAGCACACGGTTACATCTCCATTTGGCAATACAACCATTTGATGCATCAAAAGCATGCAGCCAGTTTGATTAATTTTTTTTGTGGATGTTTCTTCCAATGCTACCTCACCGCCCCAGTCATGCAACCTGCGAAATTCAAAATGATCCATCAGGTCAATTATTTCTTTAAACTCCGGATGCATCCAGTCTTTTTTTAACGGCAATGGCTTTTCAACAATGGTGATGCTTTTGAGTTTTACGGGGCTATTCATTGCGGCATTCAGGCGATGAAGTGCTTTTACATTTTCATAAAAGGGCTTCCATTTGGCATTAACGCGCAGTTCTTCAAACTTTTGGGGTGTACCACCATCCAGACTGAACTGTATAACATCCAGTGCACCTGTTGCCAGAATAGCATTGGCTAGGTTTTCACGCAAGAGCATCCCATTGGTTAGTAACAATACCTTGGGGAATTTTCTTCGGGCCTTATGCGCTTCTTTTTTCGCTGCGCCAATAAGCTCAAACATTTCCAATCTCTTGGGGTGCAGCAGGGTTTCACCCCCATTGTACAAGTTGATCTGTTGAATGTTCTTGAGCCTAGAATCGCTTTTTAGTTCATCCAGAATCTGCTTTAGCAAATCTGCAGACATGTATGCTCTGGGTTTATCAAAATCTAGTGCGCAGAACTTGCAACGCAGGTTACAGGTGCTGTTAAACTCAATATTTAATTCACGGAGGCTAACATCCCGCTTGCCGGCATTGGTTTTATAGTAATGCCAATAATTTAGTTTATACCAGATTCCTTTTGACCAAACCAAAAAAGGCCAAATCACTGGTTTTCCATAAAAGGCCTTCTTTATTCTTTCGCGCAGTTCAACAAACATACAAATGGCTCATGGCGCCAAAGGTGCAATGTGCAACCGTTCAGAAATATGACAATTGTCTTTCTTGCTATAAAAAGAAAGCCCGCTACACATGCAGCGGGCTCAAATATTTAGGCTTTAGGCGTTTCTTATTTGAAGAGATTCATAGAAACATCTTTGTTTGTTTTAACATCCATAAGGGTAATTTTCAGCTTTTGTGGGCCAAGATCTTGTAACATCTCCTCAGGATACTTTATGCCATTAATTTCTCTGTAAGAAGAGATAATTGTGGTAAGTGTGATTGGGCCCTGAGGCGACTCCATTTCTTGGTCTTCACGAATTTTTAAACCCGAGGTAACATCATAATACTCGCGTTTTTTATCGCCGCTTGGTGTTGTTACCAAGAGTTGATATACCGCTTTGCCATCAAGAATATTTTCACCCTCTAAAACCACGGTATAACCTTCATTTAAATAATCGAGTTCGTCAACGATAACACTGGCGCTCCTTTCTAATTCTGCCAGTTCTTCTTCATCTTCAATTTCACTATTGCCTTGTGGGCTTTCTGCATATCCTTTACCCTTGGCATAAAGTCTTTTCTGCTTAAACATATTAGGGATTTCCTGTATCTCTACATAATAACCGGGTACCTTTTTAGCAACGGTTACTGTAATAGGCGCAGGCAAACCAGCCATTTCTGCTTGCATGATAGTTTGTGTAGCAGTGAGCTTTTGCAGCTTATCCACACCACCAATTGCAGTCAAATAATTATTCACCACATCTGCTGCGGTAACACCTTCTGGCATGGTTAAGAAAGATGGTGCTTCTGTTGGGTTGGCATAAATGTCGTAGTAGGCAATGCTACCGAAGCGCTCTAAAGTTGGGGCAACCTCTTGACCTTTACCAACAATGGTGATTAAGAGGTTTTCTGCTGCTATGTATTTCTCGGCAACGCGCTTAATATCTTCTGCCGTTACGGCCTCAAGGCGCTTTAAGTAATTTTGATAATAGTCCGCCGGCAAGCCATAGCGCGCAATATTTAAAGCAAAGCCAGCGAGTGTGCCAGGTTGTTCAAGACTGCGGCCAAAGCTGCCACTTATTGAAGCTTTAGCCAGCTGCATTTCAGTTTCGGTTACGTTTCCGGTTCTGATTCTATCTAGCTCAAACAAAAATTCTTGTATGGCACTATCTGTAACTTCATTACGCACCTGTGCAAAGGCATAAAAAGAGCTTACCAACTCATCTGTACCCCAAGAAGAATAAGCACCATAGGTATAGCCTTTGTCTTCGCGTAGGTTCATGTACAAACGGCCGCTGCTGCCACCGCCTAAAATTTGGTTCATCACGCGTAAGGCATCAATATCGGCATCACCAGGAAGCAAAACCATAGGGTTACCAATGCGTATAACGCTTTGCACACTTGCTTGGCGATCTACAAAAGCAATTGATGTTTTTTCATTTCCGGCAGGCAGTTCATAATTAAAAGTAGGCACCTCGCCAGCTTCCCACTCGCCAAAATATTTTTTGATAAGTTTTTTAACTGACTTCACCTTCACATCGCCAATAATAGCAATGTAAGCCACATTGGGTTTAAAGTAGGTTTGGTGATAAGCTTTACAATCATCAAGTGTTATGGCGTTTACGGTTTCTTCGGTAACCAATTCGCCATATGGATGGTTTTTACCAAAAGTGAGTGCATTGTACACGTTGCCCATAATGGCAGAAGCATCATCCTTATTAGACTCGATGCCAGAAAGAAACTGCTCTTTAGCCTTCTCAAACTCTTCTTGTGTCATGCTGGGGTTCAAGGCCACATCTGCCATCAACTCTACCAGCTTTTCTGTGTACTTGCTTAGGCCATTAACATTTACACCTGTGGCAGAAGAACTGAGTCTAGCACCAATAAAGTCTACTTCTTTATCTAGTTCTTCTTTGGTACGGTTTACGGTACCGCGGCCAATCATATCGCCTGCCATGCTAACATAGCCAGCTTTTTCACCTTCTGCAATGGGGTCGATGTCTAAAATCAAACTCATATTTAAGCGCGGTAGTTTGTGATCTTCTACCACAAAAACCTTGAGTCCGTTTTTGAGTTGGAACATTTCATAAGCGCCAATTTCTGGTGCACGTGCCGGGCCGGCATCCGGGCGCTTGCTTCTGTCTACCTGTGCCTGAAGGGCAACAGCTGCAAACAGGAATACATATATAGATAAGATTACTTTTTTCATTTTGGGATGCTTTTATTGGGCTGTTTGTTGAGATTTTGGCAGATAATAAAGTATTACCCTGCTATCTTTATTCAGGTATTTTTTGGCAACATTCATAATGTCTTCTCTGGTTACATTACGATAACGGCCTATTTCAGTATTGATCAGATTTGCATCACCATAATAAACGTGGTAGTTGGCCAAGCTTTCTGCAATACCCGCCATACTACTGTTACTCTGCACAAACTGGCTTTCTATCTGATTTTGAATTTTCTGGAATTCCTCCTCGCTAATCAGCTCACTTTGCATGCGGGCAACTTCTTCATCCATGCTTGCTAGCAACGCAGCGGGGTCATTACCCATGTTAGCTAAGGCCAGGGTAATAAAGATACCGGCATCTTCTAACGCATACGGGAAGGCAAAAACCTGCACAGCACTCTTTTCATTTTCTACCAAACGTTGGTTTAGGCGTGAGCTGCCTCCGCCACTTAATACTTGTGTAACCATTTGCAGTGCGTAAGCATCTGGATCATCTTGGCCAGGCATGCGGTAACCCACAAAAACGGCTGGTAATTGTATGTTGTCATAAATCGTGTCAACAAGTTCTTCGGTTAACGGTGGTTCAACTATGTTGGGCTGAATAACCTCCGCGCCGCGAGGGATATCTCCAAAATACAGGTTGATAAGTTCTTTTGCCTCTGCAACATCAATATCACCGGCAATGCTCAGCGTGGCATTGTTGGGCACGTAGAACTTCTTGTAGAAGTCCATAAACTCAGAAAGCTGTGCAGCATTTAAGTGGGCCATGCTGCCAATAGGCACCCAGTTATACGGGTGTTCATTAAACTGACGCATGAACATTTCTGTTGCAAATGTGGCGTAAGGTTGGTTGTCCACGCGCTGGCGCTTTTCTTCTTTTACAACTTCGCGCTGCGTATCTACGCCTTCTTGCAAGATGTTAGCGTGCAACATGCGCTCACTTTCTAACCAAAGGCCAAGCGCCAATTCATTACTTGGTAAGATTTCGTAATAAAATGTTCTGTCTTGCGAAGTGTTGGCATTTAGCGTTCCACCAGCACCGATAACATATTTATCGAACTCACCGCGTTTAATATTTTCTGTGCCCTCAAAAAGTAAGTGCTCAAAAAAGTGCGCAAAACCTGTGCGGTTGGTGTCTTCGTTTTTAGAACCCACATGGTACAATACAGTTACTGCAACTATGGGCGTACTTTTGTCTTGGTGAAGAATTACGTGCAGACCATTGTCTAGTTCAAATTCTTCAAATTTAATTTGGTTTTGTGCCTGCGCCCCAAAAACCAAGAGGCCAAACAGTAAACCATAAATAGCTTTTTTCATGTTTGTAGAATTATTAAGCAATTTTTAAGGAAGCCAAAAATATAAATATCAATAGCCCAATTTGCACAAAGAAACGCCGCGAAGCCGCAATTCTGTGAAAAGAGTGTTAAATGTCTGTAGATTACGAATTTGGTATATATTTGCAGCCCTTAAAAAATTAAAGTTTAATCCATGTACGCAATTGTAGAGATAGCAGGGCTTCAATATAAAGTTGAAAAAGACCAGCAGATCTATGTTAACCGTTTACAAGGCAATGAAGGCGACAAAGTGAGTTTTGATCGTGTTTTATTGACTGATGATAGCGGAAACGTAACTGTAGGCGCCCCAGTTATAGAAGGTGTAGCACTTAACGCTACAATTCTTAAGCACCTTAAAGGTGATAAAGTTTTGGTATTCAAGAAGAAACGCAGAAAAGGATACCAGAAATTGAACGGTCACCGTCAATCTTTAACACAAATAAGCATTGACGGCTTTGGCAAGGCAGCAGCCCAGCCAAAAATGGAAGAGAAAAAAGCTGCAGCGCCAAAAGCAGAAGCGAAGGCTGAACCTAAGAACGAGGCAGCATCTGCCGAAGCCGTAGATTACAGCAATATGACAGTTGCAGAACTTCGTGAAATTGCCAAAGAGCGTGAAGTAACAGGATTTTCTTCAATGAAGAAAGCTGAGTTAATTGAAGCATTAAGCAAGTAAAAACAGCAAAAAAGAATTTATCATGGCACATAAAAAAGGAGTTGGTAGTTCTAAAAACGGTCGCGAATCAGAAAGTAAACGACTAGGCGTAAAAATCTTCGGTGGCCAAAAGGCGATTGCAGGTAACATTATTGTTCGCCAGCGCGGTACGCGTCACAATCCAGGAGAAAACGTAGGTATTGGCAAAGACCACACCTTGTTTGCCCTTGTAAATGGTACCGTTGTTTTTAAGAAAAAGAAAGACAACAAAAGCTACGTATCTGTACAACCTAGCACAGAATCATAAGCTTTTCACAATTTTATTAGAACCCCATTTTGGTTGCCAAGATGGGGTTTTCTTTTATAGCAAAGTTGCGCATCTCCCAATAAGGCCGCTTATCTTTACCACCCATATTTACAACACATAGCTATGTTACAACTCAATACAATACGCAACCATAAAGACGATGTTATAAATGCATTGGCAAAACGCAAAATTGATGCCCGTGCAACCATAGATCACCTATTAACAGTAAATGAAGAACGCAGGCAAATCATTAGGCAATTAGAAGACTTGCAAGCGCGCAGCAACCAACTGAGCAAAGAAATTGGCCAGCTCTTTAAAGCCGGAGATAAAACAGAAGCGGAACGCCTAAAAGCGCTTACCGCTGATATGCGAGATGAAATAAAGGCGCTTAACGCCACGCATGATGCTCTTGAAAAAAAGGAACACGAACTATTGGTAAGCCTCCCCAATACGCCACATGAAAAAGTTGTTGCCGGTGCCGGAGAAGAAGATAACGAAGTTATTGCTGAACAAGGAACATTGCCTCAGTTACACAGCAATGCCGAGGCCCACTGGGATTTGGCAAAAAAATACAACCTCATAGACTTTGAACTTGGGGTAAAAATTACAGGCGCTGGTTTCCCCGTTTATGTAAATAAAGGCGCCCGTTTGCAGCGTGCGCTCATTAACTTTTTCCTAGAGCGCAACACCGCTGCTGGCTATACAGAATACCTCCCGCCACTATTCGTAAATGAAGATAGCGGTTTTGGCACAGGCCAATTACCAGACAAAGAAGGCCAAATGTATCACATGACGGCAGACAACCTCTACGCCATACCAACAGCAGAAGTGCCTGTAACTAATTTATTTAGAGGGGATATTTTAGACCGTGCACAGCTACCCGTAAAGTGCACCGCCTATACCCCATGTTTTAGACGTGAAGCGGGTAGCTATGGCAAAGATGTTAGGGGCCTTAACCGCTTACATCAGTTTGATAAAGTAGAGATTGTTGTGATTTCTGAACCAGAAAAAAGCCATACCACGCTAGATGAAATGGTTGAACATGTTGGCGGTTTATTACAAGCACTTGAACTACCCTATCGCATTTTGCGCCTTTGCGGTGGCGATTTAGGCTTTGCCAGTGCCATTACCTATGATTTTGAAGTATGGAGTGCCGCCCAACAGCGTTGGCTTGAGGTAAGCTCTGTATCAAATTTTGAAACATACCAAACCAACCGCCTAAAATTGCGTTACCGGAATGCAGAGGGCAAGCCCGTATTGGCACATACCCTAAATGGTAGCGCATTGGCGCTTCCGCGTGTTTTGGCGGCCTTGCTAGAAAATAACCAAACCCCAGAAGGCATAAAGATCCCTGAAGCTTTGGTGCCTTTTACTGGTTTTAATCGTATTGATTAGTTATGAAAGAGATCACCTTCGCGCTTGCCGCAACCATTTTATGCTGTACCGTTGGCTGCCAGACCACGGTAGAAGATAAAAACACCGCAGCTGTTGATTCTACTTTGGCCGTTTTGCAATCTGCAAAAAACATTACCAAAACGGTAGATGAAGCAGAACTAGAACGTGTGTACACGCAGTACAAAGCCTATACTGATTTTTACAGTACCTCCTATACAGACGTGAGCAACCGCGACTTTTATACCCATGAGTTGATGGATATGGCCGAATGTACGAAGCGGCTCGGCATAAGCAAAGGCCAGGTAAGGCATTGGGAAGAAGAACTTGACGAAGCTATTGAGCGCTTAGAAAAGCTACGCCATGACTATGCAAATGCTTTAATAACAGAAGCAGAATTTTTAGAGTATTTTGAGCAGGAAAAATATCCGGCATCTCATGTAAACCATGAGGTTGATGAAAACCTGGGGAGTGTTTCTGCCTGCCTGCGCAACCAAGAAAAGCTCTTCGCAAAACTAGATTCTGCCAAAGCGGCATTTTTAAAAAGTATTGAATGAAACATCGTGTGCTCCTTTTCTTTATGCTGCTGCTTACCAATTTGGTAACTGTTGCGCAAAGCAGAGAAGTGGGCTTGGCGTTATACCAAGAAAATAAATTTGATGAGGCCGCCCAAGTCTTTACACAGACTTACCGCACACAACCCAACGATGAAAACTTTACGCTCCTTTTAAATTGCTACAAAGAGCTCAGGCGTTTTGAAGAGGCCGAAGACTTAATAAAAAAACATCTCAAACGCACAAAAAACCCACAGCTATGGGTTGACTTAGGTTTTTTTCAAAAAGCACAGAAAAAAGCAGAAAAAGCAGAAGAGAGTTTTACCACAGCCTTAGATGCCGTGCAGCGTAATGCCGGATTGGCTTACCCAATTAGTGAGCAATTTTCAAAATATGGGTTGTATGAATATGCGCTACAAGTGTATATACGTGCAGAAAAGGTTAATCCTAATGTGAATTTCCACTATCAAAAAGGGCTTGTTTATGCAGAACTTGGCGATATGGAAAATATGATCAATGAGTACTTGCAACTGATTGATCAAAGCCCAAATTATTACGCCAATGTGCGCGATAGGATGGCAAGAAATATCACCGACAACCCTGAAAGTGAAGTCAACACACTTTTCAGAAAAGCCTTGATAAAGCGCATACAAGTCAGTCAAAACCCTCTTTACACCCAGCTGCTTATTTGGCTTTTTATAGAAGAAGAAGAATATCTTAAAGCGCTAAAACAGCAACAAGCCCTAGACCGCAGAGGAGAGCCTGTAGAGGCTGAAATATTTGCACTTGGCAACAAAGCGCTGAGTAAACAGGCTTTTAGTGTTGCCGCAGAGGCATTTACCTACCTTCTTAAAAAAGGTGAAAATGGCGCTTTTTATGAAGATGCAACCTATTCTTTATTGCGCACAAAAAGACAATCTCTGCAGCAGGATGCTTCTGCTAGCCGTACAACCTATATAGATTTAATTAAAGAACACTATGCCGCCTTACCAAATTTGGCCGGTGATGAACGCTATGCATACACCCTCCGCGATATTGCAGAGATGCTCTATTTTAAGGTAGACCAAAAAGACAGTGGTATTGCCGTATTACAAGGCATAATAGAAACATACGGCTCTACATTTGAGCAACCCGTAGGTGAGAGCAAAATGCTTTTAGGTGATTTTTACCTCGCACAAAACCAACCCATTGATGCTATTTTTAAATATATGGAGGTAGAAAATGCCTTTCGCGAGTACACTTTAGGGGATGAGGCAAAATTTAAAAAAGGCATGGTTGCCTATTACACTTTTGATTTTACGTGGGCACTTACACAGTTTGAAGCGCTTAAAGCCTCCACCACAAAATTACTGAGTAATGATGCCCTACAGATGGCACTTTTAATTAATGACAACAGCCAAGAAGACACCCTTTTTCAAGGGCTTACGTATTATGCACGGGCCGATTTTTACCTTTTTAGAAACCAACCTGACAGCGCCTTAATGACGCTCGATTTGCTGTTGGATGTATTTCCGGATCACGCTATACGCGATGAAGCGCTGCTTTTAAAAGGCAAAACCTTATTGGCACAAGCGCGCTATACTGATGCCGCACAAACCTTAGAAACCATGATTGCCGCAGGCCGTACCATTTGGGCCGATGATGCCTTAATGCTACTCGGCGAAATCTACGCAGAGCACCTCAGCAACACGGAAAAGGCCATGCAGGCGTATGAAAAAATTCTCTTTGAATTTTCTGGTAGCACCCGCCTTATAGAAGCGCGCAAGCGCTACCGAGCGCTGCGCGGAGATGGCGCATTAAATTAACATGGGTATATGGCCAAATAATAGCCATATAACTTTTTTGTAAACCTTTAAACCAATACAGATATGTACATCTACAACGTAACGGTAAATATTGAAGACAGTGTGCACCAAGACTGGCTACAGTGGATGAAGAAAAATCACATCCCGGATGTATTAAATACGGGCATGTTTAAAAGCTGCCGTTTTTGTCGTGTTATGGTTGAAGAAGAAAGTGGTACCACGTATGCCATTCAATATTTGGTTAAAGACCTTGAAACGCTGGCCTTATACCAAGAAATGTATGCCCCAAATTTGCAGAAAGAACATCAAGACAGATATGGGGGGAAGTTTGTGGCGTTTAGAACGGTTCTTGAGTTGAATGAAGAATTTATTCCCCAACCATGAATGCGCCATTTTCTGGACTTAAAGTTATTGAGTTAGCAACTGTTTTAGCCGGGCCAGCCGTAGGTATGTTTTTTGCCGAATTGGGCGCAGAGGTTCTGAAAATTGAAAATCCAGAAAATAAAGATGTTACCCGCAGCTGGAAACTCCCCAATGAAAAGGGAAACGTTTCTGCGTACTTCAGCGCGGTGAACTACGGTAAAAAATATAGCGCACTAAACCTAAAAGATGCGGCAGACCGCAAAACATTAGATGCTCTTTTGGGCGATGCCGATTTTTTAATCACCAACTTTAAAGCAGGTGATGCCGAAAAATTTAACCTGACCTACGCTGCGCTTAAAGCAAAATTTCCGCGGCTTATTGTGGGACAAATTTCTGGCTATACCTCAGCACCGCAGCGCAAAGCCTTTGATGTTGTGCTACAGGCAGAAACTGGTTTCATGTTTATGAACGGCACACCTGATAGCGGTCCGGTAAAAATGCCTGTTGCGCTCATTGATATTTTGGCAGCGCACCAATTAAAAGAAGGATTACTGATCGCGCTTTGGCAGCGCGAAAAAAACGGTTTAGGCGCATTGGTTTCTGCAAGCTTAGAAGAAAGCGCACTGGCCAGCTTGGCCAACCAAGCCAGCAACTACCTCATGGCCGGCCACGTACCCCAGCGCATGGGTGGTGCGCACCCCAACATTGCGCCCTATGGCGATATTTTTACCTGTGCAGACCAACAACACATTGTGCTTGCCGTTGGCAGCAACCCACACTACGCCTCCCTACTTGAGCTACTAGAAGCGCCCGCAAACAGTATTTTACACCAACTAAATACCAACCAGCAGCGCGTAGTGCAGCGGCCTGTATTAATAGACGCCTTGCAGCAACTCATCCAACAAAAAAACAGCGAAGATTTACTTGCCGCTTTAGAACACAAAGGGATTCCTGCTGGCGCCATAAAGCCCCTTAACGCTGTTTTTGAAAATAGTGCTGCACAAAATATGGTGCTAGAAGAAACCATAGATGGTGAACATACCAAACGCATGAGCACAATTGCCTTTAGAATAAGTAAGGATTAAGGTTTGAATTTTCTTGCTTCGTATATTCGGCAACCCGAATGAATAACCCATACATACAATGAAACAGATTATTGCACTTTTAGCTATTATTTCTTTGGCCTTTACGGGCACCGCGCAAGACCGCATGACGGCAGAATTACTCTGGAAACTGGGTCGCGTAAGCCTCAATGACATGTCGCCAAACGGTAAAACAGTTTTATACGGTGTAACCAACTATGATGTTGATGCCAACAAGGGCGCCACAAACTTGTATCAGGTTGATGTTAAATCTGGTGAAGCCACGGCCTTTCCTCAAAACATAAGAGGCGCACATTACTTAAATGATGGCCGCATAACCGGAACCTTAGATGGCAAATTCGGTATTTATAACCCAGAAAATGACAGCTTTGAGCAAATAGCAGATATTGATGGTGCAGAAAACATGAAGGCTATTGAACTTACTGACGGGCGTATCATGCTGCTTTTTACCAAACCCTATAAATTTCGCCTGACAACGGCAGACCAATACCCCAACTTAGAAAAAGCCAATGCCTTTGTTTTTGATGACCTGATGTACAGGCACTGGAACGAATGGAACGATGAATATGTAAACCACCTTTGCATGGCCGTTTACACTCCCGGCCAGGGCGCTGCCAAAGCCTATCAAGATTTAATGGGTGATGAACCTTATGACGTACCAATTCCACCTTTTGGCGGCAGCGAGCAATATACTGCTAGCCCAGACGGCAAGTACATTGTGTACAGCTGCAAAAAGAAAACGGGCAAAGCCTTTGCCACAAGCACCAACAGCGATTTGTACCTTTTTATGGTAGAAACGGGCAATACAAACAACATTACAAAAGGCATGATGGGCTATGACAATCTCCCACAATTTTCGCCAGATGGCCGTAAAATGGCTTGGGTAAGCATGCCTACAGATGGTTACGAAAGTGATGTAAACAAACTTTGGGTGTATGATTTTGCCGGTCATACCGTAAATCAGCCGCTTAATGAAGATTATGTACAAGACTTTTCATGGGCAGATGCTAACCGCATAGCCTACATTGTACCAAAAGAAGCCACCCAACAAATTGGCCTTATAGATTTAACTGAAAAGGAGAATAATCAGGCGCGTATAATAACCAGTGGCGATTATAACTATACCAGCTTTGTTCTTAAGAATAATGTGTTGGTGGCCAGCCGCACAGACATGAACCATGCTGCTGAATTATTCACGATAAATCTAAAAAAGGGCACCGCCAAGCAGCTTACGCGGGTAAATGATGAAATCTACAACAACCTAAACATGGGTAAGGTAGAAAAGCGCTGGGTTAAAACAACTGATGGCAAAGACATGCTTACATGGGTTATTTATCCGCCAAACTTTGACCCCACAAAAAAGTACCCCACCCTACTCTATTGCCAAGGTGGCCCACAAAGTGCCGTAAGTCAGTTTTACAGCTTTCGCTGGAATTTTCAGTTAATGGCTGCGCATGATTACATTATTGTTGCCCCCAACCGCAGAGGATTGCCCGGATTTGGTAAAGAATGGAACGAGGCCATTAGTAAAGATTGGGGCGGCCAAGCCATGCGCGATTACCTCAGCGCAATAGATGCACTGGCAGAAGAACCTTATGTAGATGAAGATAAGTTGGGTGCCGTTGGTGCCAGCTATGGTGGGTACAGCGTGTATATGCTTGCCGGCATTCATGAAAACCGTTTTAAGGCGCTTATCTCGCACTGCGGCTTGTTTAACCTAGAGAGCTGGTATGGCGTTACAGAAGAATTATTCTTTGCCAACTGGGATGTTGGTGGCCCTTATTGGCAAGACCCAATGCCAAAAAGCTACCTTACAGACTCGCCACACAAATACGTACAAAATTGGACGGCACCCCTATTGGTAATTCATGGCGGAAAAGATTTTCGCGTACCAGAAAACCAAGGTATGGAAGCCTTTACAGCAGCCCAACTGATGGGTATACCCAGCAAGTTTTTATATTTTCCTGAAGAAGGACACTGGGTACTTTCTCCGCAAAACGGCCTGATCTGGCACACAGAATATTTTAAGTGGCTAGACCAGTGGTTAAAGTAGCCCCATGTGAAAAAAAACTGCATATTGGTTGAATAAACCAGCTTGCAAAGCATTTGTAAAATTTAAGATTTAACATTTAAAAGCCTCCCAGTGTGGAGGTTTTTTTATGTGCCCTAATTTAAAATTAGCCGTATTTAAACGTTTATACACGGCTACGCGCTTTAGTACATAAATCTTACAGAAATATACTTTTGAATGAAAAATTAGGCGATATTTG
>CAYQDW010000060.1:0-15103 GCA_964416385.1 uncultured Cryomorphaceae bacterium
TTGCAGCCCCAGCGGGAATCGAACCCACATCAAAAGTTTAGGAAACTTCTATTCTATCCGTTGAACTATGGGGCCAACTGATTTAAAATTTCAATTACAAAAATTAAAATCTAGTAGCTCTGCTAGGAATCGAACCTAGATCTTGGGCTCCGGAAACCCACATACTATCCATTGTACTACAGAGCCAGTTAAAAGGGCGGCAAATGTAACTAACCACGCCTTTTAACGAAACTTATAAATGTGCAAACAAAAAGTCTACGATTTTACCTTCTACCTCATCAAAAAGGGCATTTGGACTGCCCGTTGTTGGGTTCATCCATGGCACATGTGCACCATTATAACTATTGAGGGTACTTTCTATGCCAATGGCAGTTGCTTTATCATGTATCGGTTTACTTCCACATAGATTAATCACATCCAATCCGCCTAATAAACCAAGAAATACATTGTCACATTCATAGGGCACAACATCATCATTAATACCATGAAAATGAATGGCAGGCACATCATTGGCATCTATCCAGTTGATACGGGCAATGCCACCAGCCATATTAAAAATAGCCTTAACGGAAGAAGAATACCCCGGATTGCCACTATTGCCTTCAAAGCCACCGTTATCTTGCATTGAGTTCATGAAAAAAGGCTGTATTGGGTCATCTTGGTCTAAATAACCCATGTGAAGAGTTAGCACCGCTCCTGCAGAATTACCACCCATAAAAATCGCATCAGGGTTTATGCCAAACGGATTGCCATCTTCTGCAGCCGTTTTACGTAAAAAACGAACAGCTGCACGCGCATCGCCAATGGCTTTAATTACCACATCTGCAGCTGTTATGCTGTCTAACAAACTTTGAAAACTAGGGGCTAAGCGGTACGTTATAGAAGCCACTACATAGCCTCTTTTTGCAAGATTTTCGCCCAACCTAACCATTACAGGGTTGGTACGTTCACCGCCTACAAAACCACCTCCATGTGCAAGAACAATCACAGGCCTGTTGGTATTGGCATCACCAACGGGTTGATAAACGTCCATTTCTAACCCCAACGTATCACTGCTGTAGGTTACGGTTTCAACGTTAACTTCATCAAATACAAATTCTAGATATCTAGGTATTGTAGGTTCTTGAGGTGTTTCGTCTTTTTTACAGGCAAAAATTATTGCCAGTGCTGAAAGTAAAATAAGTTTTCGCATAGTTTAAAAATTTAAGAGATAACAGATCCGTTCATAAATTGTGCATCATCGCTGTGTATAAGTGCCAAGGTACCCTCAGCGTCTTCTGCCATTAAAATCATGCCCTTGCTTTCTATACCACGAATTTTTCGGGGCTCAAGGTTGGTTAAAATTGTTACTTGTTTGCCAATGATTTCTTCTGGGGTATAGTGCTTGGCAATACCACTCACCACCGTGCGCACATCTAAGCCGGTATCAACAACGAGCTTGAGTAGCTTATCAGTTTTTGGTACGCGTTCTGCCTCTAAGACCTTACCGAGGCGAATATCCATCTTTACAAAATCGTCATATGCAATGGCGTCTTTTGCAGGCATAATATTAGTTTTTGTTGGATTAATATTTTTCGAATTATGCAATTTCTGTAGCTGTGCTTCTATCGCTTCGTCTTCAATTTTATCAAAGAGCAAAGCGGCCTCACCCAGTTGATGCCCGCTTGGCAAGAGCACATCCCCTAGCGCTTGCCATTTTGGTTCTGAAGTATAGGCAAGCATCTTTCTCAACTTTTTTGCAGTAAAAGGCAAAAACGGCTCTGCTGCCAAAGCCAATATGCCTGTTAATTGCAATGCTGTATACATGATAGCGGCTGTGCGCTCTGGGTCAGTTTTCACTACTTTCCAAGGCTCTTGGTCGGCCAGATATTTATTTCCCAACCGGGCTATACCCATTAAGGCATTAAGTGCTTCTCTAAAACGAAACTGATTAAGACTCGTGGCAATCTTTTCTGTAAGGTTTTGGGCTGTGGTAAGAATTTGTTCATCTTGTGCAGAGAGCCCATTTGGGGTGGGTACTATACCACCATAATACTTGTGGGTAAGCACCATTACACGGTTTACCAAATTGCCAAAATCAGCTACCAGCTCATTGTTGTTGCGTTGCTGAAAATCTTTCCAGGTAAAATCATTATCCTTTGTTTCTGGCATGGTGGCGCAGAGTACATACCGTAATACATCTTGCTTTTCTGGAAAATCTTGGAGGTACTCATGCAACCATACCGCCCAATTGCGAGAGGTTGAAATTTTATCTCCTTCTAAATTCAAGAATTCGTTGGCAGGCACCTCTTCTGGCAAAATATAGCCCCCATGTTTCATCAAAATAGCGGGGAAAATGATACAGTGAAAAACGATATTGTCTTTTCCGATGAAATGAACCAAACGTGTTTCTGGATCTTTCCACCATGTTTCCCAAGTTTCAGGGAGCAGCTCTTTTGTTGCTGAAATATATCCAATAGGCGCATCAAACCACACATAGAGCACTTTTCCTTCTGCACCTTTAAGTGGCACGGGCACACCCCAATCTAAATCACGCGTCATGCTGCGTGGCTGCAAGCCATCTCCGGCATTTAACCAACTCATACATTGGCCATAAACATTTGGGCGCCAATTGCTATGCTGTTCTAGGTAGCCTCTAATTTCATCGCTTAACGCATCTAAAGGCAAAAACCAATTTTTGGTTGGTTTTAAAATAGGTTGCGTTCCGCTAAGTGTAGACCGCGGCTGTATGAGTTCTGTGGGGCTTAGGCTGCTTCCGCATTTCTCGCATTGATCACCATACGCATCTGGATTGCTACAACGTGGGCAAGTACCCATAATGTAGCGATCTGCTAAAAATTGCTTGGCTTCAGTATCATAATACTGTTCGGTTTCCTTTTCTATTAGGGTGCCTTGATCGTATAGTGTTTTAAAGAATTCTGCTGCGTTATTTTTATGAACCTCGCTGCTTGTACGGCTATACACATCGAAACTAATGCCGAAATCCGCAAAAGCCGTCTTCATCATTGAATGGTATTTATCCACCACATCTTGTGGAGTAATGCCTTCTTTCTTAGCTTTAATGGTAATAGCTACACCGTGTTCATCGCTTCCGCAAATAAACTTTACATCCTCTCCTGCCATACGTAAATAGCGCACGTATATATCTGCAGGCAGGTAGCAACCCGCTAAATGACCAATATGTACGGGGCCGTTTGCATACGGTAATGCTGCGGTAATAGTATGTCTTTTTGGGTTTTTCATGTAAATGCAAAATACGCGGCTAAAATACTATTCGATATTGGGATTATCGCAGAAAGGTTTTTAAGCAGCGTACAATGAAAGAAGCCCCGGAAAACTTCGGGGCTTCTTGGTTTACTTACAAACTAAACTCGAGAAAAAAAGAACTATGAAACTAGATTAGAAACTTCTTTAAGATTACGTGGGTACCCGCAGATAAACGTATTAAATACAGCCCTGTGTGCAAGCTTTTTGTGGTTGTGAATATGACTTCTGCTTCATCACTTTGTTTTTGCGACCAGCTGCCAACTTGCTTCCCTGTTATTTCATACACCTCTACGGTATATGCGGTTTTTGGTATTTGACTAAACTGTATTGTAAAATCTTGACCGTTTACATGTACTGTGAACTCAGGTGCTTGCTGTACAACGGGCACTTTTTCATTCTGTGCTACAATATGTTGAGGCATAAGTGCCAAAAAACATAGCATAAAAAATGCGTGTAGAAGAAATGTATTTGCTGATTTTTTCATTGCTTTTCAAAGGAAACCAAATACAATGCCAAAATCCGTTAATGAGCTGTTAAATGGTTTTTCAAAAACTGTTAAATAGTTTAATCATCTGTTTTTGCAATGTTTGCACGCACAAGCAACGTTTGCCATATTGCAGCTATGCTACTACCTCCTTTCTTAAAACCTGGTGATACCGTTGGTATTGCTGCCACTGCACGAAAAATTTCAGCTGCAGAAATTGAAGATGCAAAGCAGGCCGCAATGCAGCATGGCTTTAACATTGTGCTCTCGCCAACACTTTTTGCTTCTTCAAATCAATTTGCTGGCACTGATGAAGAACGTGCCGCAGGCTTAAACAGCCTCCTTAAAAACCCAGATGTGAAGGCCATTTGGTGTGCACGTGGTGGCTATGGCAGTGTGCGCATCTTAAATAAAATAGATTGGGAATATTGGCAGAAGCACCCAAAATGGATTTGCGGATTCAGCGATGTTACAGCCATACATTTACATCTTCAACAAAACTTAGGCATGGCCAGTATGCATTCAGAAATGATGTTGGGTTTTGCTGAAAATGATGACTCTGCACACACCTCCTTTTTTAGTTTATTACAAGGGCAAGCGTTAACATATCACGCTCCTACACATGAACTAAACCGCGCTGGTTCTGCAAAGGGAGAACTTTTAGGCGGCAATATTTCTGTGCTTTATAGCATGTTGGGCAGTATCAGCCAACCAGACACAAAAGGAAAAATTCTATTTTTAGAAGACTTAGATGAATATTTATACCACATAGACCGCATTATGATGGCACTAGATAGAGCCAACCTTTTAAATAACTTGGCAGGATTGCTTGTTGGTGGCCTTAGTGATATGCATGATAATACTGTGCCTTTTGGCAAAACACCAGAAGAAATCATTGCCGATGCTGTGGCAAAATATGATTATCCGGTAGGTTTCAACTTTCCGGCAGGTCATATAAAAAACAATCTGGCCACTGTGCTTGGGGCAGAAACAACCATGCAGGTAAACGGTGCTACCACGGTAACCCAGTTATTGCGATGAAAAAGAAAAAGCGTGGAGAATGGGGTGAAAAAATTGCCGTGGACTACCTTGTTAAAAAAGGATATCACATCATTACCAGAAATTGGCATCACGGGCACGAAGAAATAGACATCATTGCCAAAGATGGCGATATGCTGGTTATTGTTGAAGTTAAAACACGCGAGAGTGATGCCTTTGGCAACCCTGAAGACTTTTTAAGTAGGGGTCAACAAAAAAGGTTGATCAATGCTGCGGATGCCTATGTTAATGAATTTGACCTTGATATTGACGTGCGCTTTGATGTAATTGGTATTACTGTAGACACCAAACCCCCGCAAATTATTCATATTGACGATGCCTTTTACCCTACGCTTTAGTGTTTCTTGTTGGCCAATAATGGTGTAATTCGCAAATAACAAGCTAGGGCTATTTGTGCCAAATGAGCTCTAACAAAGTATTACATTTAAGAATTGCTCAATGTATTTAAGGTACTGCCAACTGCATTAAAATACCACACAACCAAGCTCCGTAAGTACCCAACGCATAACCAAGCACAGCCAATAATACCCCTACGGGCGCCAAGCTCGGATGAAAAGCCGCAGCCACCACCGGTGCACTTGCCGCCCCACCAATATTGGCTTTGCTACCAACCGCTAAGAAGAAAAATGGGGCTTTGATGAGCTTAGCCATGAAAAACAACAGGGCAACATGCACGACCATCCATGTAATACCCACTAAAAAGATTGACGGATTCTCAAAAATAGCCATGATATTCATTTTCATACCAATGGTTACCACCAGCACGTAAATAAAAACACTGCCAATTTTGCTGGCGCCTGCGCCTTCGTAATTGCGCGCTTTGGTAAAGCTGAGAATAATCCCAAAGGTTGTGGCCAAAACTATGAGCCAGAAAAACCCACTGGTTAAACTAAATTTTTTCAAATAAGGCGCGTGTTCCAAAATCCAAGGTGCTAAAAAATCGGCCAAAAGATGCGACAAGCCCGTAAAGCCAAAGGCAATACCTAAAATCACCGTGAGATCTGTAAAGGTTGCATGTCGGGCAATACGTTGACTAAAATCTTGCATTTTATCACGCAAGGCATTTACAGCAGAAGCGTCTGCCTTAAAAAAACGATCTATGGCATCAGCTTTACCAACCCCTAACAATAAAAAGGCCATCCAAATTTCGGCCACAATAACATCAACCGTAATCATTACAGAGTAAATCTTACCAGAAATTGGCTGAAATATTTCAAACATAGCCGCCTGATTCGCCCCGCCACCTATCCAACTGCCAGCAATGGTGGTCATGCCGCGCCATACTTCGTTGGGTGCCACACCGCCAACCACATCAGGTGCAATAAAACTGAAAAGCAATATGGCTATTGGGCCGCCTATTATTACCCCTAAGGTGCCCGTAAAAAACATAATGAGTGCTTTTGGCCCTAGGCGAAAGACCTCTTTTAAATCTATACTTAACGTAAGCAAGATTAAACTTGCCGGCAATAAATAGCGCGAAGCCATATAGTACAATTGCGATGACCCAACCAGTGGTTTTAGCAATGCAAAATCAATATCATTTTCAATAACAAAGTGGCGCAATGTTTTTAAGCCGATGATGCCGGTTACATCGTAACCATGCTCAGACAGGATAGCTATGGCGCCTTGTACGTCTATCCATTTGGGTGATATTATTCCGAGCGTACTAAACAAAGAAGGAATGAAATAGCACAGTAAAAGCGCAGGTACTATGGCATAAAACTTCTTAAAGCGGGGTAATTCTGCCGTTCTAAAAATGGCCAACAAAATGGCCATGAGCAAACCGAAGGTAACGGCATCATTGGTGATTAACGGGATATCTGAAACTATTTCTTCCATATCTAAGGGTATACATGAAGCACAAAAATAGAATTGCTTGCCAACTAATTACTGTGGCTTATAAAATGCTTTAAGAATATTGTGTTTTTGCGACTAACAGAACCGATATTCGTACATTCGCAGCAAATTTATGTAGGCGATGAACATGCTTTCTATACTATTGGGCTGGGTTGGCGGTTACGAATGGATTCTGATAATCCTTGTGGTTGTACTACTCTTTGGCGGAAGAAAGATACCTGAATTAATGCGCGGCCTTGGAAAAGGCATTCGCGAATTTAAAGATGGCGTTAAAGAGCCAGAAACAGACCTAGACAATAACAAAAAATAGCCCTTACCACAGGCAGATGAATTACCCCACGCTTGCTGCCGTTCAAAAAGCGATTCTAAACGGTGAACACACTTGCCTTGATCTCGTAAATCATCATTTAAGCGAGATTGAGGCCCATCATGATTTGAATATTTTTCATGAAGTATTTTATGGCGAAGCGCGTCAGCGCGCCACTGTTGTTGACCAAAAACTTAGGCATGGCACAGCCGGTAAGTTAGCGGGAATGGTTATCGCCCTAAAAGATAATATCTGCTACAAAGGGCACATTGTTACTGCAAGCAGTAAAATTCTAGAAAACTTTGAAAGCCTCTTTAGTGCTACTGTTGTAGAACGCCTATTAGAGGAAGATGCCATCATTATCGGCAGAACCAATTGTGATGAGTTTGCTATGGGCAGTGGCAATGAAAATTCTGCTTTTGGCCCTGTAAAAAACCCATTAGACCCCACCAAAGTACCTGGCGGTAGCAGTGGTGGAAGCGCGGCTGCTGTATGCGCAAACATGTGCCAAGTAGCACTAGGAAGTGATACCGGTGGCTCCATCAGGCAACCAGCTTCTTTTACGGGCACCATAGGCTTAAAACCAACCTACGGCCGGGTATCTAGACATGGCTTGATTGCCTATGCTAGTAGCTTTGACGTTATTGGGCCATTTAGCAAAAGTGTAGAAGATGCCGCTTTGGTTATGGAGGTTATTAGCGGTGCGGATGATTATGACGCAACAGCCTCAAAGCGCGAGGTTGCTGCTTACAGCAAGAACCTAGACAAGCATGCGGTAACACGCATTGGCTATATCAAAGAAACTGTAGAAGGCCCAGGCATTGACCCTGAAGTAAGTAAACAGTTTAAAGCTAAACTAAAGGCGCTAGAAGCTCAAGGCTATACCGTAAAAGCATTAAGCTTTCCTTATTTAGATGTGCTTGTGCCCATTTATTACTTAATAACTACGGCAGAAGCCAGCAGTAATCTGGCCCGTTATGATGGCATACACGCAGGCTACCGTAGCCCCAATGCACATGATTTAGAAAGCACCTACAAACGCTCAAGAAGCGAAGGTTTTGGGGCAGAAGTAAAGCGAAGAATTATGTTGGGCACATTTGTATTAAGTGCCGGATATTATGATGCTTACTTCGCAAAGGCACAAAAAGCCCGCAGATTTGTGCGCGATACCACACGCAACTATTTTAATGAGGTAGACGTCATTTTATCGCCAACATCACCGCACACAGCCTTTGAGATTGGCCAAGAATACCATGACCCAACAGTCATGTATATGGAAGATATTTTCACGGTTCAAGCCAATATAACTGGCATTCCGGCCATTTCATTACCCCTTTGCAACCACAGCAACGGCTTACCCATTGGTATTCAGGTAATGGCCAACCTTTTTGAGGAAGATAAATTATTAGCGTTTTCCAAGGCGCTCATGAATACGTAAAGGTTAGTACATTGCGTTTATCAATTACGCAAGTAACCTTTTTATTGATTTAACATGCAGCTTAGAATAATGACGATGAAAAATGTCCTGCTCATTGTAGGCGTAAGTTTTGCGCTTAATACCTTCGCCTTTGCAGGCCCTGGCGATACCACAAAGACCACAACTGATACTCAAAACTCTTTTTCTGTAGAAAGCACAGCAATTGCCAATCAATTAGATAGCTTGATGGCGTTGCATGTTTTACGCGTTAAACGCGCAAGTTGGCCTGCGGCCTATGATTCATCATTGGTTCCTGAGTTTTCTGATAGTGTCTACGCCAGCAGGTTACGCCATTTAGATGCACAAACGCCATTAGAACTTGACTTTAATCCCACTGTAAAAAATTACATAGAGCTCTACACCAAAAAGCGTAGAAGTCAGGTTATGCGCATGCTTTCTTTAGCTGAGTATTACTTCCCCATGTTTGAAGCTACTTTAGATAAGTACAAAATGCCGTTAGAACTAAAGTATTTGGCAGTTGTAGAGAGCGCGTTAAATCCCATGGCCCGTAGCCGTGTGGGTGCAACTGGTCTGTGGCAGTTTATGTATGGTACAGGCAAAATCATGGGTTTAAAAATTAACAGTTATGTAGATGAGCGCAGTGACCCCTACAAAAGCACTGAGGCTGCGTGCCAATACATGTTGCGTTTATACAAACTCTTTGGCGATTGGAATTTGGTGCTCGCAGCCTATAACAGTGGCCCAGGAAATGTAAATAAGGCTATTCGCAGAAGCGGAGGAAAAACCAGCTATTGGGAACTCAGACCTTTTCTACCTAAAGAAACTGCTGGCTATGTACCCGCCTTTATCGCTGCCGTTTACAGTATGAGCTATGCAAAAGAGCACAATATGTACCCCAGCATGGAAATACCACATTTTGTACATACAGACACCACAATGGTGCATGAGCAGGTGAGTTTTGATCAACTCAATATGTGGTTGGGTATCGATAAAGAATTAATTGCCTTTTTAAATCCCTCCTATAAAATCGGCATCATACCTCATGTAGAAGGCGAAAAACATTTCTTGGTACTGCCACACCAACAAATGGGATTGTTTATTGACAATGAAGATTCTCTGTATGCTTACGCAGCGGCCTACTTTGCCGCCAACAGATCAGAAGTACCTACATACGTGGCAGAAGAACGCACTATACACCGTGTAAAAAGCGGTGAAAGCCTCGGCTTAATCGCAACAAAATATCGCGTTAGCGTAGCTTCAATAAAACGCTGGAATGGCCTAAAGAGCAACACCATTCATCCCGGGCAACGTTTAACAATTTATGCTCAAGGCACCCCACAAAGCAGAACAACGCCCACAGTAGCACAAACCACTACAGAACAGGGTGTGCGTTACTACGTGGTACAACAAGGAGATACTTTATATGATATTGCAAAGAAATTTCCGGGCGTAAGCGCCAGTAATTTAAGTGAATGGAATAACATAAGCGGTAGCACCATTGTGCCTGGCATGAAATTGGTTGTGCAGCAGCGTACAACAAGTAATCCATGAAAAAGCATTTCTTTCTTTTTTTACTCATTGCTGGTGGCTTTATTAGCTGTAATGAAACCAATGATGCAGGCAATAGAGACAAGTACCTCCCATCAAGCAGTGGTACACACGCAGAATTACTCATTGTTACACAAGATACCTTTTGGCAATCTTATGTGGGCGAAATGCTCCTTGCAACCTTTGCTAGAGAACAATATGGCTTACCACAGCCTGAAGGTGTTTTTAGCGTAAATAGAATTAAACCCGCTGCTTTTACATCCATCTTTAAAAGGGCCAAAAGCATTGTTCTAGTAGAAAAAGGAGACTCCACTGCCATACGCATACAAAAAAATGTTTGGGCAAAACCGCAATTGGTTGCCACCCTTATAGCCCCTACCCACAAAGCACTCTACGCGCTTATTAAAAAACATGAAGCCGATTTGGTAGAAGCTTTTCACACAGCAGACATCTCTATTGTAAAGAACCGATTAAAAGGTACCGCCTATACCACTCTACCACCGGCATTAAGCGAAATGGGCATTAAAGAGATGACATTTTCTAGTGGTTTTGAACAAACATTAGACAAAACTGAGATTAAAATTTTTAGGCAGAGCACAAAGAAAACACAACAATTCATGGTGTTTTCTAAACGGCCTATTCCTGAAGACTTATTACCTGGACAAGATATTTTACCCGCCCGTGACAGTATTGGCAAACAATATTTTGAAGGAACAAGTGAGGGTTCATATTTCGGAACAGAAATGATGATTCCGCCACAACAACAAAATACTGAGATTGACGGGCAATTTGCCATTGAAACCCGCGGCTTATGGAAAACTTTTGGCGACTTTATGGGTGGACCATTTTTAAGTTATACCATTTACAATGATGCAAAAGACGAAATTCTTTGTGTTGAAGGCTTTATTTATGGCCCTGATGCCAAAAAACGAAACATCATTATGGAGATGGAGGCTATGATGCGCTCTATTGTCTTGGAGTAATGCTCTGGTTAATCACTAAACAATTCAGACAAAATCTCAACGCTTTTAAGCTCACCAAACTCTTGGTTATGAATGCGGTAATACTGCAACAAACCATCTAACAGATGTTTTCGGTTTTGTTTAGGCAGTTTTAAATCAGCATTATTTTCTATTAACTGAGCTAGGCTGGCCGTTGTTGGCTGATCCATGTAGTAGGGATGTAGCGGCTTCATGGTGGTAAAATTCCCCTCAATCATGTCAAAATAACAATCTTGCACAGGTATATTTTGATCAGGATAAAAACCCAAATACCGCATTAAGGCAAGCATAAAAGACAGGTGAAAATGTGCTGGCACGCGCGGCAGTTGATCTAATGCGGCACATTGCTGGGCGATAAAATCAAACTTTGCCTCATCTGGCCCTTCTTCTTTTAGTGATCTAGAAAGTAACTCAGCCATAAAAAGCGCCAGCGCATTACGTACGGGGTCTGTATGTAACGCCATATATGGCACATACACCCGGGCCTCTTTTATACGCTCTAGCGTGCCTTTGGCCTTGTGCGTTACAACTAAGTCTAATTGAGATAGCGGCAAAATCATCGCAGATCTGATAACGCCTTTTTTTCTGCTTACGCTGTTAACCAGATAGGTTTGCAATCCGAATTGTCGTGTAAAACAGCGCAACACCCGGCTATTTTCCCCATACTTTATAGCTGTTAAAACCAAAGCTTTTGTTGGGTGATACATGCCGTTGTTTATTGTTAGAGCGCTTAGATTTTTATCTTACAATTAATATTTTGGTAACGGTTGTCTGCGTACCAAGATCATCTGTGATATAAGCCATATAAACCCCGCTTACCACTTTTTCACCATCTAAGGTATTTCCATCCCAGCGGGCCTGCCCACCTTCTGCAATGGTTTCATAAACAATGTTACCGCTCACATCTGTGATTTTTACACGTGCATTAGTAACCAATCCGCGTATGTATATGGGGCCATTATAACCAGGTTCTACGGGGTTAGGGTACGCAAAAACATCCGTGTAGGTTTCAAATCCGCGAGTAGCAGAACTGCGATAACTCACAATGCCCTGGTCTGTTGCGAAGTAAACATCTCCCGTGGCATTGTCTAGGGCTATGTCTAAAATAATATTGCTCAATAGCGGGCTGTTCTCTGTTGTAAAGTGGTGAATGGTTTCTGTGCCATCATCAGATACATAAAAAACACCAGAATTTAGGGTACCCAACCACTTTTTATTGGCGCCATCTACCGCTACGGCACTAACCGCTTCTGTGCCTAAAAGGCGTTGCACTACGCCTTCCTCTTCAAATAATATAGGCTGTGCATCAAAGTTTTTTCCGGGTTGAAAGATATTTTGCGGAGAATAGAGTACCACTAAACCCTCGCTGGTACCAATCCACATATCGCCATCTAAGTCTTCATCAAAATCTAAAACGTTTGGGCTAGGTAGGTTACCGCTGCCGCTACCACTGGTTACCTGTTTAAAGCGCACTATACCGGTGCGCTCATCATCCATCACCAAAAGACCTTTGGCACGGGTTTGAACCCACTTTTGGTTAAGGCGATTTACCAAGATTTTAAACACATTGGTATTAGAACCGCTCAAAGCGCCTGCGCTGTAATTTTCCCAAGTACCATCTGTGCGCAGCACACTAACGGGGCGTTCACTCTGTGAGCTTGTTATCCACAAATTACCTTCATCGTCAAAGGCAACACCACCGGTACGTGGGTTTTGTGGGCTACCAACAGGGCCAATAATGGCACCGCCACTTGTTTGATTATCCCAAACCGTAACCAGTTTATCATCCTGCATTTCTAAAATTCCGGTGCCCCATGCAGCGGCATAGTAGTGTGCATTATCTGTTGGGTCTATAACAACATTAACCACATCGCCAATCGCATTAATGGCATCAGAAGGTATTTGGCTCCAGCTATATTCATCAAGCATAAAAATGCCATCATTTAAAAACTGGTTAGTCCAAAGTTCATCTATGGCACCTGGCGCCACATATGCGCGACCGTTTTCTGCAGCCAATCTATAAACGTTGCTGCTAAAAGGGCCGTTGGGTAATATTCTTGTATTATTGGTTACATCATCACATCTTATTAAACCGTACTTGTCATTACCTATGAGCATGGTTTTACCATTGGGTAACATATAAGCGCACAAAGGCAAATAGGTGCCTGGTTCATAATATGCACCACCAATTATGTATTTAAGGGTAAGATCTTCAGCAAAAAAATTTGCCGTAAAAGGATTAACAATCACCAAGAAATCATTTACCACGCGCAAATCCAGTTTTTTGTTTACGCCCTGATTTGCCAAATACTGCCAACCATTACCGCTATTAATAAACACAGAATCTTCTACAGAACCGGGCGTTACTTTATTGGCAAAGGCCTTACCATTAAGTACGGCCACGTAATTAATTTCAGCATTACCAAGCGTTGTATCTTTTTGCCAGAATTGAAAAAAGATTAGTGGTTGGCGCATATCAGCACTGTACAAACCTTGTGGGGTGGCTGCAAACATGCGCTGATTAACATCATCAATGGCAATATTGAGTACTTCTAGCTCTGTGCCGTTGGGCCCGATGATATATGTTTCTTCAACAACGCGGGCATCAAGATTTATTTTAACAATACCAAAACCGGTAGCCAACCAAGCTGCATCATCTTGTGTAATGATATGGTTAATGCGTTTTTTGCCGATGTAACCGCTGGCACGCTTAATATCGCCAAGATTGAAAATATTATCTCCAGCCAACAAATCTATGTTGGCAGAGCTGTAACCGATGATTAAAACATCATTTTGATCATTATAAGCAATGGCAGAAATGCCAATATCATTTAACCCATTTACTTTGCTTAGCGTACGCAGCTCATTATTGGCGTTATCATAAACAAACAATCCCTGTTCTGCAGCACAATAGTACAAATCTCCGCTGGCCGCGATATCTGTAACGGTGTTAAAGGGAATATGACCAATCCACTGCCCTACTTGTTGTGAAGACAAGATAAAAGGTAAAATCAAAAAGGTAAAAAGGACTTTGAAATGCATTTTTTAGCTTTAAAAACAAATAAACGAAGCAAAGGCAAATGTAGCGTGCAACAGCGGTATATAATTAGTTAACGGCACAACATAACGCCTTAAACATTGGCACCTGTTAAAAATCTACCTTTGCGGCCTGTTAGATTTACTATGAACCAGCGAAGAGCAAGAAACACCGACAACACCAACCGAAAACCACAACGCGCAAAAGGCAAAAGCGAAAGACCCGAAAAGCGGGAAAATGACAAGCCTTTACGTGCGCGTAAAGACGATGGCCCACGTACAGGCCCTGCAAAATTTAAAAGCAACAAGCCCTATAAGTCATTTAAAAAGGTAAAGGGCCGCCATGCGGAAGACCTACAAAGCAGCAGAGACGGCAGCATACGCTTAAATAAAATGTTGGCCACGGCCGGCATTGCCAGCCGCAGAGATGCAGATGAATTGATTAAAGCCGGATTGGTTACTGTAAATGGTAAGGTGGTTACTGAATTAGGCATCAAGGTAATGCCCACGGATGACGTGCGCTATGGTGGCACGCGCATTAAGGCAGAAAAAAAGGTGTATGTGCTAATGAATAAGCCAAAGGGATTTATTACAACTGTAGAAGACCCGAAAGCACGCAAAACCGTAATGGACTTGTTTGCTGGACGGGTTGCAGAGCGCATTTACCCGGTAGGCAGATTAGACCGGGGAACAACAGGTGTTTTGTTGTTTACCAATGATGGCGACCTGGCCAAAAAGCTCACCCACCCTAGCCACGGAGCAAAAAAGATCTACCATGTGGTGCTTGACAAGCCCTTAACCAATGCAGACTTAAACCTGATTGCTAGCGGAGAAGTAGAATTGGAAGACGGAAAAGTTCCCGTTGATGCCGTTAGTTACATCCCAGAAAAATCAAAAACCAATATTGGCATAGAACTGCATATAGGCCGCAACCGCATTGTACGCAGGCTTTTTGAACACCTGGGGTATGAAGTTACCAAACTAGATCGCGTAAGTTTTGCTGGTTTAACCAAGAAGAACCTGAGCCGTGGGCAATGGCGCCACTTAAACCAACTTGAGCTTAATAATTTGCGGATGCTGAGGTAAACCAACAGCAAGTTTTACAA
>CAYQDW010000061.1:0-14975 GCA_964416385.1 uncultured Cryomorphaceae bacterium
GGGGTAGAATCAATGAGCGGATGAGCGGATTTGTGAATGAGCGGATGAGCGAATGGGCGAATGGGCGAATGGGCGAACAATGGCGTAAAGAAGATATTTGCAGGTATGAATATCACCCTGAAAACAAAAGTAAAGGCACAACTAGGCGCGGTTTATAATCGGTTTGATGCAGCGTTGTTTACCTATTTGTTGCCCCCCGGCGCACAGCTCATCGCTTTTGGCGGCTCAAAAAAAGGAGACATTGTTCATTTAAAGCTGCCGCTTGCGGGCGAATGGATTAGTGAGATTACCGAAGATGGTACCAGCGAAACCAGATGCTATTTCATTGACGAAGGTAGAACGTTGCCTTTTCCGCTAAAAGAGTGGCGACATAAACACATACTGCATCGGTCTGGTAACCAGACCATAATTGAAGACAACATGACGTTCTCTTCCGGAAATCGCCTTGTTGATGTATTAATCTACCCGTTTTTGTTTTTGGCTTTTTTACCGAGGACTTGGCAGTATAAAACATACTTTATGCATTCTTCTTAAAATCCCAGCAAGACCGCCCTGTCCCGTGTTGACCATTTAAAGTTTTAGGTCGATCCTAAATTAATACCTATCCATATAAACAGACTAATTGGTAAAAGGAAGAACAGCAAAGCAACAAATCCAAAGAATCGTTGCTGAACTCTGGTGAACCGCGAATTGAAATTATTAATCACCTTTTGATACCTGCCGCTATCAAGAAAATATTTGTTTTCAAGTTTATTCACTACGACATTTAGAATTAGAAGCAAGGCAATAAACCCGAAAAAGAAAGCTCTATTAAATTCATAAGGCGACAGTAACAAAGCCGCAAGTAATATGTCAACAAAGAGGTTTGTTAAGGCAATTCCGAACAAGGCCAATGCTCTAATATGACTTTGGTCTTCTGGTTTTTTGATTACCAAACAATAGAAACAGTAATATCCGAAATCGTAAGCCTTCATAAGTTTTAAAGAAATTGCTTCAAGCTTCTAAATTAAATCAATAAAAAACCCAGCCAACATTAGGTTAACCGGGTTTTCAATTATAAGCGAAAGTGCTGATAAGCGAATTAGCTAATTACCTTCATTCGCTAATCCGCTAATTAATTACAGCGTTCCTCTAAGCGCTTGTTCGCGTTCAATACTCTCAAACAACGCCTTAAAGTTGCCAGCACCAAAGCCTCTGGCGCCCATACGCTGTATAATTTCATAGAACAAGGTCGGGCGGTCTTCTACAGGTTTAGTGAAGATTTGTAGCAAATAACCTTCTTCATCAGCATCAACCAGAATAGACAGCTTTTGAAGTTCTCTGATGTCTTCTTTCATCATTTCCATATGTGCGCCTAATCTGCGCGGTATATCATCATAATAGGCTTGTGGTGGTGGTGGCAGAAATTCCACACCACGGGCCCTTAGTTCACTCACCGTTTTAATGATGTCGTCTGTTGCAACGGCAATGTGCTGCACTCCGGGGCCTTCATAAAAATCTAGATACTCTTCTATCTGGCTCTTCTTTTTTCCTTCTGCCGGTTCATTAATCGGGAATTTGATCCTGCCATTGCCATTGCTCATGACCTTGCTCATTAAGGCGCTGTACTCTGTGTGAATCTGCTTGTCATCAAAACTCAGGAAGTTTACAAAGCCCATTACACTTTCGTACCATTCAACCCACTGGTTCATCTCGCCCCAGCCCACATTGCCCACCATGTGATCTATAAACTTTAATCCTACCGGTGTTGGGTTGTAATCACTATTCCATGCCTTAAAGTTTGGCAAAAACAGACCGTTGTAGTTTTTGCGCTCTACAAACATATGCACAGTTTCGCCATAGGTGTAAATGCCCGCACGCACAACTTCGCCATTTTCATCTTTTTCCACAGTTGGTTCCATAAAGCTCTTGGCACCGCGTGCTGTGGTTTCTTCCCAAGCGCTACGGGCATCTTCTACCCAAAGGGCAATTACTTTTACACCATCACCGTGTTTGCGCAAATGGTCATTAATTGGGCTGTTGCTATTCAAAGGAGTGGTAAGTACCAGCCGGATTTTATCTTGCTTAAGCACATAACTCACTTCTTCTTTACTGCCTGTTTCTAGGCCTTTATAGGCAAAGCTTTGATACCCAAATGCTGTCTTATAATAGTGCGCAGATTGCTTGGCATTGCCCACATAAAACTCCACGTAGTCTGTTCCTAAAAGGGGAAGAAAGTCTTGCGCGCCCTCAAAGATTTTTTCCAGGCCGTAGTTTACTGATTCTACTTGTTTGCTCATGATAAATTAATTAGCGGATTAGCGAATGTGATAATAAGCGAATGGCTTATCAACACATTGTTTACATCCGGTTTTTACTTGTTGCAATTATTTTGGTTAGTAATTTCAAAATCACTTCTAAGTCTTGGATTAAATCTCCGGGTTTGGTACAATCCTCTAAATTATGGCAGAGAAATAGCCAATACTCTGCTTCATCTGCCTCCTTTAGGCTGATTTTCAATTTATGAACAAAATCAGCCCTACTTTCTGCATTCTGAGCCTCTTTAGAGTTGGCACCAATTGCCGTTGCACATCTAAAGAGCTGCCTAGCTAAATCTGGGTACCCGTCATTTTTTATCTGCTTGGTAAACTTAATTGAGGCTAGCGCAAAAGCAAAGGTTAGCTTTAACAGTATGTTGTTCTGATACTTATTACTGGTAGAATACTCGTACTCCGGTTCGTTTAGGGTATTTAAAAAAAGGTCTAGTTCAACCTCTTTCAAAATTTCAATTTGCCATTTTTCCAAGCTTCCCATTTCCTTTTTAATTAGCTCATTCGCCCATCCGCTCATTCGCTCATTAACTCATTGATTAATGCATCCAACTGTTCCAATAATCTTTTACCTCTATCTCTAGGGCCTGCTTGGTTAATTTCAGCGGCTTAAAGGTGTCTACCATTACTGCATACTCTTGTGTGTCTTTTTGGCCTATGCTTCTTTCGTAAGCCCCCGGATGCGGCCCATGTGGTATACCTGCTGGGTGAAGGGTAATTTGTCCGTGCTGAATGTTGTTGCGGCTCATAAAATCGCCCTCAACGTAATATAAAACCTCGTCACTGTCTATGTTGCTGTGGTTATATGGGGCCGGAATTGCCTGCGGGTGATAGTCATATAACCTGGGCACAAAGCTACACACCACAAACGCGTCTGTTTCAAATGTTTGGTGCACGGGCGGTGGTTGGTGCACGCGGCCGGTAATTGGCTCAAACTGATGAATGCTGAAGGCATAGGGGAAATTATACCCGTCCCAGCCAACCACATCAAACGGATGTGTTGCATAAATATACTGGTGAATCATGTCTTCTTTTTTCACCTTGATGAGAAAGTCTCCAGTTTCATCAAACGTCTCCAGCTCTTCTGGTGCACGTAAATCGCGTTCACAAAACGGACTGTGTTCTAGGTGCTGACCAAACCAGTTACGATAGCGCTTTGGGGTGTATAAAGGCCGATGGCTCTCAACGATAAACAAGCGGTTGTCTTCTGTATCAAAATCTATTTGATAAATCATTCCTCGCGGAATAATGAGGTAATCGCCTGGATTAAAGGCAATGTTGCCTACCAGCGTACGCAACTTACCGCTACCGCGATGTACAAACACCATCTCGTCACAATCTGCATTCTTATAAAAATATGTGCGAAGGCTTTTGCGCGGTGCAGCAAGCACAATGGTGCAGTCATTATTGGTTAAAACCGGTACGCGTGCATCTAAGTAATCATCTTTGGGCGGCACATGAAACCCGTTTAAGTTTCTTGCCTTCATGTTTTTATCTACAGCAATTTCTGGCGCAACCGCATAACTTTCTAAAACCTGTTTTACTTGGGTAGGCGGGTGGTTGTGATAAAGTAAGCTACTCATCCCATCAAAGCCAATGGTGCCAAAAAGTTGCTCGTGGTATAAATTGCCATCTTCTTTTCTAAAGGCTGTATGGCGTTTGTGGGGAATTTTGCCGAGTTTATGATAATAAGGCATGGGGTGCTGCTTTTGGGGTTTGGACAAATCTTAATAAAAGGATGCCACAAAATATTGATTTATATCAGTGTTCAAACGCTTGTTTTAAGTCTACCTTTTCATGGCTGTGATAACGTTTGGTGTTTTGCACGCCTTTGCGCAATTTCTTCTGCTCCTCTTCGGGCAGTTGTACAACATCCAAACAGGCCGGAGAACATGTGCCGAGATGCTCTTCTGCGCAGGCTTCGCATTGAATAAAAAGCAAGTTACAGGCTTTATTTGCGCAATTGGTGTGGTGTGCGCTAGGCCGATCACACTGGTGGCAACGGCTAATTAGTTCTCCTGATATTTGCTCACCTAAACGCTCATCAAATACAAAATTTACACCATGAAACTTGTTGGGTAAGGCGCGCGTTTTTATTTGTCGATGATAATCTATGATGCCTCCATGAAGCTGGTTCACATCCTTAAAACCGTAGTGTTTTAGATACGCGCTTGTCTTCTCACAACGAATGCCGCCTGTACAGTACAACAAAATCTTTTTATCCTCTTGTCCTTTAAGCTTTTCTAACACCATTGGCAGCTCCTCGCGAAAGGTTTCTGCCTCTGGCAGGATGCTGTTTTCAAAATGACCAATTTCACTTTCGTAATGGTTGCGCATGTCCACAACTATAGCGCCTTGTTCCAACGCTGCATTCCACTCTTCTGCCGTTAGATGTCTGCCAACATTAGTTACATCGTAGTCTTCTGGCTTTAGCCCATCAGCCACAATTTGTCTGCGCACTTTTATGGCAAGCTTTAGAAACGATTTGCCATCATCTTCTACGGCTATTTTAAACGGTACATCTTTAAACTCTGGATGCGCATATAGCGTTTCTACAAACCGATCCCAATTGTGCTCTGGCACATTCATTTGGGCGTTTATACCCTCTTCTGCAATATAAATACGCCCCAAACATGCCAATTCAGACCACTCTTGGTAGAGTTGATCTCGCATTTCTTGTGGGGCGTTTATACGCACATAACGATAAAAAGAAATGGTTTTACGGGTAAACGGTTCTGCGTCTATCCGCTTTTGCAATTCTTCTCTGCTGTATTTATTGTACAAACCTTTTTTTCCGGCATTTGGGTCCATAAATGCTTGCTTTTAACTCGGCAGACAAAGATAGCGCATTGAAAATCGAATTTCCTGAGTTTGATCATTTGTCGCCTGCCGAAATGAAGGTTTGGCTATCTTTGAACTCCCTCAAAAATCCCCCCAAAATGTCTAAAGATAAAATCCTTGTGCTTGGTTCTTCCGGACAAATCGGCACAGAGCTCGTTTTTAGCCTTCGCTCAATTTATGGCGATGCCAATGTTGTAGCAAGTGATATTAAGCCGCCAAGCCGAGAAATGCTAGAAAGCGGCCCATTTGAGCAGCTCAATGTGTTAGACCGTCATAGCTTAAATGAAACGGTTAAAAAACACGGCATTACGCAAGTTTATCATTTGGTGGCCATGCTTAGTGCAACGGCCGAAAAATATCCGGAACAAGGGTGGGACTTAAATATGAAAAGCTTTTTCTATGTGATGGAATTAGCCCGCGAAGGCGTACTAAAACAGGTTTATTGGCCAAGTAGTATTGCCGCTTTTGGCCCTACTACGCCACGCCAAAACACCCCGCAATACACCATTATGGACCCAACAACGGTGTATGGAATTTCTAAACTAACAGGAGAGCTCTGGTGCCAATATTATCATCAAAAATATGGCGTTGACGTAAGGAGTATACGCTATCCTGGCCTAATAAGCTGGAAAAGCGAACCGGGTGGGGGCACAACAGACTATGCTGTGGATATTTTTTATAAAGCTTTACAAGAGGGTGCGTACACCTCTTTTTTATCAGCAAATACCACTTTACCCATGATGTATATGCCAGACGCCATTCGTGCTACGCTTGAGTTAATGCATGCGCCTGTGGAGCAGGTAAAATTGCGGATGGGATACAATGTAGCCGCTTTTAGTTTTGATCCGCAGGCTTTGACTATGGCAATTCAAAAACATCTCCCTAATTTTACAATAAACTATAGCACCGATTTTAGACAGCTAATAGCTGATGGTTGGCCGCAGCAAATAAACGACCAAGAGGCGCGTAACCACTGGGGGTGGAAACCTGAATTTTCTTTAGACAGTATGGTTGAAGATATGCTTAAAAACCTGCGCGTGAAATTGGGGCTTTAGAAAATAGTTCTACATTATTTCATTTACCTGTAACAACACAAACTTCATGTTTACCGGAATTATAGAAGCCGTTGGCACTATTCAGCGCATAGA
Source organism: uncultured Cryomorphaceae bacterium (assembly GCA_964416385.1). Lineage (GTDB taxonomy): Bacteria > Bacteroidota > Bacteroidia > Flavobacteriales > Schleiferiaceae > JAUHWL01. The sequence goes on from CAYQDW010000061.1 coordinate 6,299, forward strand.
TCAAGAAGGAACCAATAAACACTTTTGGATTGATGGACCATTTACCAACGAACTTCAAATAGACCAAAGTGTAGCCCACAATGGGGTTTGTTTAACGGTTGTAGATATTGTTGGCGACCGCGTTTATAAAGTTACGGCCATTGATGAAACACTACAAAAAACCAGTTTAGATGCTTTAAAGGCTGGCGACTTAGTAAATCTAGAACGCAGCATGAAATTGGGCGACCGGCTGGATGGTCACATTGTGCAAGGCCATGTAGACCAAACCGCTACATGCACCCTTGTAACCGAAGAAGATGGCAGTTGGATCTTCACCTTTGCTTATGATGATAAAGGCGGTAATGTTACCGTAGAAAAGGGTTCCATTACTGTAAACGGCACCAGCCTCACGGTTGTGAACTCAAAACCGGGTGAATTCTCTGTAGCCATCATCCCGTATACCTATGAGAACACAAACTTCAAGGCAATACAGCCGGACACGATTGTTAATTTGGAGTTTGATGTGATTGGGAAATATGTGCAACGGTTGTTGAAGGGCTACTGAAATATAACATTGTAGCAAACAGTTTTTAACGTTATATTACAGAAATAACAATTGTTTTGTTTTTTTGTGAAGTGCGTATAATTGCTGGTCTTTTTTGCCATTAATGGATAAGCTTTGCTGTGACGCTTTAATGGCCACTTAGTATTTAACGCTTCTCGTAATAAAAATCACCCAATTTATCAATGATTAAAATATAACTCGTACATGTTGAAATATTAAAAGAACTTTTTATCGATAATCTTCAATCGCCTTACCATCATATCAGCCCAATGAAAAAAAAATCAAAAACTAATAACCAAAATTATTGCGTATGCAGCCCGAACTAAAAACCCGGTTGTATGAAATCCTTTTAGCGATAGAAGACATTGATGCCATTATTGCTTCTGGAGAAAAGAACCTGGACATTTATTACAGCCACCCTTTAACTAAGCCCATCATAGAACGGGAGTTAGAAAATATTGAATATGAGCTTCTAGAGCTTGTTGATGATGACCAAGACATCTCGGATGAATTAATTTGGCATGTTTTTGCCAAATATGTACCCAAACTAAAAAAAGCCTTAGATGCTGTCTTGAACGACACTTAACAGCGCTTTAGCTACACTGCGGGCTTCATTGTTACACAAAAGTGTGAGATTCTGCTTTTGCTGTCTGTAAAATCATTTGTAGGAACACCAATAGTTGCCCTTTTTGGGGTTGTTTTTCTGTTGGCGTGGCTTTCTGTTATGAAAAGTTACGCTGGTTTAATGCGCTATAGCATCATTTCAGATTAACATCTGGTCAATAATTATCTCAACTAATCGTTTTGTTCGATTCTGTGAGGGAATTCCTCATGATATGATTTGGAGCATTGTGATTAATCGTTTGCCGAAGTTGAGGTTAGAATTGGAGCGGCTATTAAGCGAATAGTTTTCCAGCTCCAGACAAATCCACATTCCCGCCACAAAGAATAACCCCCACTTTTTTGCGGCCCCTCCCAGCCCCCCCAATGGGGATGAGTTTTGATTTGTACCTTAAAAGCGCAGCCAAACCAACCGCGCCACTGGGCTCTACAACCAATTTGGCGCGTTCCCAAATCAGGCGCATGGCAGCTACAATCTCCGCTTCACTCACGGTAAAAATGTCCGTTACGCGTTCGCGGATGATGGGGAAGGTCTTATCGCCCAGACTGGTTTTTAGTCCATCGGCAATGGTATTGGGGTTGACGCTGGGGATGATGTAACCAGCTTCAAAGCTACGCTTGGCATCATCGGCCATTTCGGGCTCGCAACCATAAACAGGAACATTGCCAAAGTAATGGGCGCTTAATGCTGTGCCGCTGAGTAATCCTCCGCCACCCACAGGACAAAAGATGGCGTCAATATCCGGTTGTTGTTCTAAAATTTCTTTGGCGCAAGTTGCCTGTCCGGCAATAACGCGGAAGTCATTGTAGGGATGAACAACGTGTGCGCCTGTTCGAGAAACGACTTCTTCTAACGTGCTTTCACGCGCCTGCAAGGTGGGTTCGCATTCAATCACCTCTGCACCATAGCCCAAAACGGCAGCTTTTTTTACTTGTGGAGAATTGCTCGGCATAACAATATAGGCGGGAATGCCCATTTGCTTTGCAGCCCATGCCAGGGCTTGACCATGGTTACCGCTGCTGTGTGTAGCTACGCCTTTCGCTTTCTCGGTTTCATTTAAGCTCAGCACGGCATTCATCGCTCCGCGAGCCTTAAAGGCGCCTACTTTTTGCAGGTTTTCGCATTTTAGAAAAACATCGGCGCCAACCAACTCAGAAATGGTTTGGTTGGTTAAAAGGGGTGTGCGGTGGATAAACGGGCCTATGCGTTTATCCGCATCTTCAATGGTAATTCTATATGGAATGCTCATTTAAACCAACGGCTTTTTTCGGGATGGATAAGAAGCGATAATGCGGATTTCTTCTGAAAGAACACGGTAGTATATCTTGTTTAGCTTTAGGACAACTGCCACACGAAGTCCTTTAAGTTCTGACTCTTTGAATAGATTAGGGTTCTCTGCGATTAAACTAACCGTCCTATTAATTTCCTCAGAAAGTGCGGCTATTTCTTTTTTCGTCCAGAATTTATGAAGCCATTTATATTGTGCCAGCACCTGCTTATTGGCTCGCGTTGTCCAAATTACTTTGTAAGCCATTTTTCCCAAGACTTTCTGGCCTCTTCGTGGCTCATAAAGTTGCCCGCTTGTTCATCCGCCAAACCAGCCTCAATGGCCGCTCTTTCTTCTGCGGAGATCTGGTCCCACCAATCTTTATTGGGTTCGTTTTTCAGCTCAAGCATTCTGTCAATCAGGTATTCTTCGCTGGCTTCTGCTACCCACTGAATGAGCTCTAACTTTTTTTGGTCTAGATCTTTTTCGTTCATCGTGGTGTATTCAATTTCTAACCGTATACCTGATATGGTCAAAGGTATAAACCGCACCACGGATGGTTTGCACGTAAGGTAGGTCTTCGCTCAGGGGCATGGTGCCGTTGGGCAATTCATTTACCGCTGTAGGTTGGATGATTTGCGCGCGAAAAAAATAACGAACATCAATCAACACCTTTATTGGCAAGTGCTTAGGCTGAATAATACATGTGATTTCATCCCTTTCTATTGTTGTTGTGCCTTCTTGATTTTGGTCTTGAGCCATGACGCCAAAACTAGATATCAACAATAGTGAGAATGCAAAAAACTTCTTCATGATTAGCATTTTAACTGTCTTTAATGGTTGTTAGACGCTGGGCAAAAGGAATCGTTGCATCAAATAATTCCTGAATCATTTTAAACAGCCTTTCCTGAAAAACCTCCAACACCTCTAAGGTAATACTCGTATTTGAATTAATGCTTAATGACATGAATTTGTTGCTTGGGCTTCTCGTGCTAAAAATACCTGCCGTTAATCCTTCTTTGGGCACACCCGCTTTTTTAGCATATACCCAGGCATAAAACAGCACCTGAAAGGCCTTGGTATTGTCTGGGTTTTCAAAAATTGACGCGACATCTGCAACCTTCAATTCTTTTGGGTCAATGTATCCGGTTTTATAATCCAAAATATATATGGCATTGCCAATACGGTCTATACGGTCTGCAAAGCCATAAAAACGAACAGGAAAATCAAGACCTTGAATCTCTTCTGTTGTGTGAAGCTCCTGCTCTAGCCCTATTAATGTTAACAACGCGTTGTTTTGTTCACATTCTTCTAACCGGTTTTGATCTTGCTCTATGGCTGTGGTTACCATGTGTAAAGCTACTTTGCTGGTAAGCAAATTGCGCCCCTCAGTAATGGTGCCGCTATATTCAGATTCTAGTTGTGCTTTAACCACTTCAGGCGCTTCCTTCCGCATTTGTTCTAGCGTCTCCTTTTTAATCGGCTTCTGTTCGGCCTTTTTATAAAGCTCTTCCAAACTCTTATGCACCACATTACCTAAAACATCATAGCCTATTGTTTCTGCTACCTCATCCGCCTCTTTTACGCGCAACATGCGCTCTGCATAAAATTGCACAGGATCTTTTATGTAGGTAGAGAGCGCTGAGGGCGAAAAACCTTTGATGGCCATCTCGCGCAACCTTTCTATTGCAAGTTGATCTTTTGCGTACGTGGCCGCGCGCAGCAGACTTTCTGGTTTTACCTCTGGAACAAGATGAAATGTATCAGGCATCGTTACATTAGATGCGTGCTTCAATTCATTTTCTAGCTGAAAAATGAACCTGCTCTTTTCTTTAACACCTACACCACGGGTGTCACTATCATAAATCAGCCAGACCTCTTCTGCCCGCTGTAAAAGGCGGTAAAAGTGATAGGCATAAACAGCATCTTTTTCGTGGTGAGAAGGCATTCCAAATCCACGTTTAAGATCATGCGGAATAAAAGAGTTTTGACTTTTGCCTGCCGGTAAAACCCCTTCATTCATGCTTGTAATGATTACCCGCCTAAAATCAAGCGTTCGCGTTTCTAACATCCCCATAACCTGTAAACCAAGTAATGGCTCACCAAAAAAATCTATTTGATGCTCTGCCAAAATGGTTTGATAAAGGCGGAGTAACGTGGTTGTTTGTATGGCCTCTCCTAAATTTTGAAGCAAATTAGTGGCTTGCACATGTAGCGCATGTAGCGCAAACGAGGCTTCTCGTAGTAAAGCATCGCCTTCTTGATTTGCCGCCACGTAGCTTTTAAGCACGTGATCTAATGCTGTTAAAAGCGCTGTTGCAGATGTTGGCTCTGCAAATAATTTGCTTAATACACGCGGAAAACCAAAATCATTGGCCAACTCTTCGGCTCTTTTGGGTGATATAAAAACCATGTTTTTGGCTATCACATGGGCGGTAAGAGCAGAAATTTGGCCGGGCTTAGCAAGTGCCCGAAAAACCTTGGTTTCTACGGCTGCTAAAAAAGTATGGTGATGATAACTGTAGGCATTACTGCTTAATTGGGTTCGTTCTGCCTGCTCGTGCATGCGCAATAGCGTGCGTAAATCTTGGGCTATGGCGGTGTTTTTTATTGGAAGCCCCATCGTAACATTTAACGCTTCATACCCCGCTGGTATAGCATCTAGCATCGGCATAAGCAGTGCCTCATCTGCTAAAACCACCGCTGTATCTGCGGCCTCATCTGCTGGCAATGTTTGTAACACCCGCCCCGCAGCTTGTGCCATGCCCTGTTTTGACGGGGCACTAATTACCTGAATACGCTTTGGGTGTTCTTCTAAATAAGTTTGTAACCATTGCATTGGTCTGTTTACATGTTCAGGCCATTGCTTGTATTTCCTTAAAAACAAACCCGCCTCATGTTGCTCGTCATCCGTATAATAGCGGTCTGCGTCCCACAACGCTGTAGCATTGTGCGAACCAATCAAGTGCCGAAAAATGCGCTCCTCAGCTGTGTTCAGGGCATTAAACCCAAGCAAATAAATACCTGTATAGTTATCGCCCAGAGCATCATCTACCAGAGAAAGTTGTGCAGCCACCTTGCGGTAGGCACGGCCTTGATAACTGGCATTTTCAGCATCCAGCGCGGCATGAAAGGCGTTGTAGAGCGGATACAGATCGGCCCAAAAGCGCAAGAAGTTGCGCATGAGCTCACTTTCATTACCCGGCTCCACACCCCAGCTTTCAATTTTCTTGGCATCCAACAGGTTGCCAAAAAGTTGCTGCGCATCAATCAGGTGGCGGTCTATTTCATTAAAATCATGCAGCAGCGTATTTCCCCATTTAATGAAATTGTCAAAGGTCTCTTCCGGGTTAACCTGGGTGCGGTACACACCGTAAAGGGTAATCAGCAATTGCAACTGACTGCGTTTTTGGTAGCCGGAAAGCTCCTGCACAAACTCTTCTATAGTTTGCATGGCTGGTGCGAATGCGGGCTTTTGCAGCAGCTTGCCGAGCTCGCGTTTTAGAAAGATCTCGCCCCGTTTGTTGGGCAGGAGAATCAGCACGCGGTGAAGATCATTGGGGTGATCTGCAAGAATTTGTTGGGCGGCTTGGTGGAGGAAGGAGTTGTTCACGGGTTATTTAGGTTAAGAAGTTTAGGTATGGCGTCTTTTAACATTATATAAGGCCATAGCAGAAATTAAAAATGCAATTAAAAACACGGGAATTAAATCGCCTTTAGATTGTGCGTTTTCAATGTCTTGCTTTAAAATCTCTAACTGTGCGTTTGCCTCAATGGGGCGCTTGTCGTTAACATGCTGAAAAGCGTCTTGCAGACGGCGAATCTCCATGGCTTGCGCCCAATACATATAAATTAACAAAACGAACAATCCTCCTGTAATAACAGATAGAATAGGTCTAATAAAACTCATTATGTAAGCGGTCAATTGATTGTTATGAAGACCGAAAATAGAATTTTTCTCACCTAATTATGGTGCCTTCTTTGAAAATCTTTACGCCTTATAAAACCCACACTGCCCGATGTACTCCCAAACAGCAGGCGGCAGCATGTAGCTCACATCTTTTCCTGCTTTTACGGCTGCGCGGATTTGCGTGCTGCTCAATTCCATGAGCGGGGCATCTACGTGATGCACTTCGGGGTACTCATCAAACTGGGAGGGGCCAGCACCGGGTCTCGGATAAACATAGAGATCACACTTCTCCAGTATCTTCTCAAAATCTTTCCACTTGTGAAAGCCCGACAGGTTATCCTGCCCCATAATGAGCGAAAAGTGTTTGTCAGGATACTTTTGGCGCAGGTGATGCAAAGTGTTGATTGTATAGCTGGGTTGCTCCAGCCCAAATTCAATATCGCTGGCGCGTAGTTTAAAGTTATCGCCAATGGCCAGGTGCACCATGTGCAGGCGCTGGCGGTCATCAAGCAGGGTGCTTTTGGTTTTAAACGGATTGTGTGGTGTTACTACAAACCAGACCTCATCCAGATCGCTGTAGGCCAGCATGTACTGCGCAATGATCATATGCCCAATGTGGACGGGGTTAAAGGTGCCGAAATACAAACCAGTCTTCATATAATTCAATTAGCGGATGAGCCAATGTGCCAATGAGCGGATAGCCCTATTCGCTAATTCGCTCATTAATAAATTCGCTCACAATCTTAAGTGCTTCCTGCTTTGCCCGCTCCAGGTCATCATTTACAATAACCACGTCAAACTCGGGGGCACGTTTGGCTTCTTCCTGGGCTTTGCGAAGGCGCATTTCAATTTTCTCGTCACTGTCTGTGCCCCGGTTCCGCAACCGCCTTTCCAAGTCTGCAATGTGCGGCACCTGCACATACACCGCCAGTGCCCGCTTGGGGAATTGCTTCTTCAGGTTCAATCCGCCAACCACGTCTATATCAAAGATTACATGCTTGCCGGCAACCCAGATTCGATCTACCTCGCGCTTGAGTGTGCCGTATTTGGTGCCGTTATAGACCTCTTCCCACTCCAGAAACTCCCCGTTTTCTGCGCGCAGTTTAAATTCATAGTCGCTTAAGAAATAATAATCGCGGCCGTGTTTTTCATTGGGGCGCGGTTCGCGACTAGTGGCCGAAATGCTGAATGCGAGTTGCGGAAGCTGCTCTAAAAGGTAACGCACTATCGTAGTCTTGCCACTGCCACTTGGGGCAGAAAAAATAATAAGCTTGCCGTTGTCTGTCATAGTGTGTTGAGCACTTGTTCTTTTATGCGTTCCAGTTCTTCCTTCATCTGCACCACCAACTTTTGAATCTCTGCATGATTAGCCTTGCTGCCCAGCGTATTTATTTCGCGACCTATCTCCTGGCTGATAAAACCGAGCTTTTTTCCGGGTTGCTCTTCGCTATTCATTACATCAATAAAATAATCTAAGTGATTAGAAAGGCGCACTTTTTCTTCGTTAATGTCTAGCTTCTCAATATAAAAAATGAGCTCCTGCTCATAACGGTCTTGATTTACATTGATACCTTCAAGGTTTTTTAGCAGCCGCTCTTTAACAGTTGTAATTCTGCTCTCCTCATAGGGTTGTATGGCTGTAAGGGCGTTGCGAATGGCCTCTATGCGCCCAAGAAAATCAGCTTTTAAACTATCCCCTTCTTGTTTGCGAAAACCTATAAGCTGCTCTATAGCGCTTGAAATTACAGATGTAGCCAACTTCCATTCTTCCGCGCTCAACGCTTCTTTTTCAGTCTTTAATACATCTGGCATGCGCATGGCCACCGCAAGGCTATCTCCGTCAATACCGGTTTCGCGCTTTATTTCTTCGAGCTGTTTAATGTAACTGAGTACCAGCGGCTTGTTTACATTGGGTGCATCTTCTTCGCCAGTCAACTCTGCATACATGCTAAAATCTATCTTTCCGCGTCCTAATTGTGTTGCCATGAGCTCTCTAACCTCTAGCTCTTTTTCGCGATAAAACTGTGGCAAGCGCACATTTACATCGGTTTGCTTGCTGTTTAAAGACCTGATTTCGACAGTGATTTTCTTGCCCGGAAGTTGAGCTGTGGCTTTGCCATAACCCGTCATTGATAGCACCATGCGCTTAATTTTATCGGGCACAAATGTAGAGTTTAGAGATTGACGGCATATACACCTAAAAGCGCGTGAGAACTAACGCTGTTAACGAGTGTAAGCTTTGCAAATAAGGTTTGCCCAATGGGTCAAGTAATCATCGTTTTCCAAAACTCACCAAATACACGCCAGCAAAAATGAGGGCGGCAGAAAGCACTT
>CAYQDW010000062.1:0-14922 GCA_964416385.1 uncultured Cryomorphaceae bacterium
GCTCGGGTGCGTATTTCATTCCAGCTTAGGGCCATGTGTAAAGTATATCACACGAAAGTAAGGAAGTTGCTTGGCTTGTCGGGGAATACTTTTAAAGACAAAAAGCCCCTCCACCAGTGGCAGAGGGGCTTTGAAAAAATCTGTTGTTATCGCTTATTGCAGATCAAATCGATCCAGCATCATCACCTTGGTCCAGGCGGCAATAAAGTCGTTCACAAACTTTTCTTTGGCATCATTGGCAGCATATACTTCTGCAATGGCACGTAGCTCAGAGTTTGAACCAAAAATGAGGTCGGCACGTGTGGCAGTGTACTTAAGGGCACCAGTCTTGCGGTCGCGGCCTTCAAACACCATTTCAGTATCATCTGTGGCTTTCCACACGGTACTCATATCCAGTAGATTTACAAAGAAATCGTTTGTGAGTGCACCGGGCGTATTGGTAAAAATACCATGCTTGCTGTGATCATAATTTGCATCAAGCGCACGCATACCACCAACCAAAACGGTCATTTCAGGAACGGTAAGTGTTAACAGTTGCGCCTTATCAACCAAAAGCTCTTCGGTGCTTAGCGTATAGGCCTTTTTCTGGTAGTTGCGGAAACCATCAGCCATAGGCTCTAAAACTGCAAAAGATTCTACGTCAGTCATTTCTTGAGTGGCATCCATTCGGCCAGCAACAAAAGGAACAGCAACATCATAGCCTGCATTTTTAGCCGCTTGTTCAATGGCTGCAGAGCCGCCAAGTACAATCAAGTCGGCCATAGAAACCTGCTTGTTCTTATTCTTTTTGTTGAAGTCTTTTTGAATTTTAAGCAATGCCTCACTTACTTTTTGGAGTTGTTCTGGGTTATTTGCCTCCCAGCTGCGTTGTGGCTCAAGCAAGATGCGGGCACCGTTAGCACCACCTCTACGGTCTGTACCGCGGTAGGTAGAAGCAGAGGCCCAAGCTGTGGTAATAAGTTCTTGCGATGTTAAACCTGCATTTAGGATAGCCGTTTTTAAGGCAGCTATATCTTCATCATTTATAAGTTCATGATTGCGTGCAGGAATAGGGTCTTGCCAGATAAAATCTTCTTTTGGTATTTCTGGTCCGATGTAGCTTGCTTTTGGCCCCATATCACGGTGGGTAAGTTTAAACCAAGCTTTAGCAAAAGCAGCATCAAAAGCAGCAGGATCTTCCATGAATTTACGCGAGATTTTTTCATAAACAGGATCAAAGCGTAATGAAAGGTCAGTTGTTAGCATGGTAGGACGATGCTTTTTGTTTGGATCAAATGCATCTGGTAACATAGGTTCTGCATCTTTAGCCACCCATTGTTTTGCACCTGCAGGGCTTTCTACCAATTCCCACTCATATTGAAAGAGGAGTTTAAGATAGGCGTGGTTCCATTCGGTAGGGGTAGGCGTCCAGATAACTTCAAGACCAGATGAAATAGCATCTGCACCTTTTCCTGTTTTATAATCACTTTCCCAACCAAAACCTTGCTGGGTGATGCCTGCGGCTTCAGGCTCTGCACCTACATGGGTTGCGGGGCCGGCACCATGCGTTTTACCAAGTGTATGGCCACCAGCAATAAGCGCTACGGTTTCTTCATCATTCATTCCCATGCGACCAAATGTTTCGCGGATGTCATGCGCAGCGGCCACAGGATCTGGGTTGCCAGCAGGACCTTCAGGGTTTACATAGATTAACCCCATTTGTACTGCCGCAAGCGGATTTTCTAAATCGCGCTCACCGCTGTAACGCTTAGCGTCATCAAGCCATTTCTGCTCCATACCCCAATAAACGTTAGCATTGGGTTCCCAAACATCTTCACGTCCACCAGCAAAACCGATGGTTTCAAAACCCATGTCTTCTAGTGCCACATTACCGGCCAAAATCATAAGGTCTGCCCATGAAATAGAGCGACCATATTTTTGCTTAACGGGCCATAATAGTCTTCTGGCTTTATCTAAGTTTACGTTATCTGGCCAGCTATTTAAAGGGGCGAAACGCTGTTGGCCTTCACGAGAACCACCGCGGCCATCGCCAGTACGGTAAGTACCTGCACTGTGCCATGCCATACGGATAAATAATCCACCATAATGACCCCAGTCTGCTGGCCACCAGTCTTGTGAATCGGTTAATACTTTGCGGATGTCTTCTTTGAGGGCGTTGTAGTCTAGTTTGCTAAATGCCTCCGCGTAATTAAAGTCGCTACCCATAGGGTTAGATAATTCTGAATGCTGGCGGAGGATGCTTAAGTCTAATTGATTAGGCCACCAATCGCGGTTTGTGGTGCCATCGCCAGTGCGAACGGTACTTTCTGGGGCGGCGGTGCCGTGTGGGCTAGCAACAGCCGTTTTACCAGTTACGGGGCAAACGGCTCCAGGGCCGCCACCCATGTCACCATGACTTTGTGCAAATGCTGAAAAGCCCAAGACGATACTAAGGGCCAAATAGATTTTTTTCATATTTCTTGAATTATGTTATTAATAAATGAGAGCGCATAAAAGTACTTCTATACCCATAGCCAACAAAGTGATATTGTTTATAGCTACATTGAAAAAACTAATTAGGCATAAAATTGGGTGCTGTACATTTTCGTTTTTTGAGTCATTTAGCACGTTTGGTGTTGATAACCTTGCAAACAAACTAATTGTTCCCAGTGCCTTTATCTACCTTTTACGGTTTAATCTAAACTTGGCAGCAGGCCCGGCATAATTTCAACAGGGTCTTTTTCTACTCGAAATAGGCGTGCCGATAATTCGCCTTTTAGATGCACTTGATCATCTATTACGTGAATCCAACTGCCCTCACGTAATCCTAAAACGGGTTGAGGGTTAAATTGGTGAAATTCTTTTATGCGTGTTTCGCGCGTTTCACCCATGTGTTTGCTCGATGGGTCTGGGTCTAAATAGTGCGGATTAAGATTAAAAGGAACCCAGCCAAAGGCGGTAAATCTTGGTGGGTAAACAATGGGCATATCATTAGTGGTACCAATGCTTAACCCCGTAATGTTGCTGCCAGCACTACTGCCCATGTAGGGTAGCCCACTGCGTACGGCTTTGTCTAAAAGGGGAAAAAGCCCGGTTTCATAAATGGTTTTTAGCAATACAAATGTGTTTCCGCCACCGGTAAAAACACCATCGGCCCAGGCCAAGGCGTCCTCGTTATTTTCAAAGGTATGTATGCCGCGCATGGTAAAACCCCATTGCTCAAAAATGGGTGTAGGTAGAGCTGTGTAGCCATCCCAACTTAAACCACCCGGACGCGCATAGGGAATAAACAAGATGTTTTTCCCTCCCGAGAAAAAGCCCGAAACGTTATCTTCTAAATAGCTGAGGTATGGTTTACCGTGCACGGTTGAGGTAGAAGCGATTAGTAGTTTCATGGGGTAAGATTTTTAATTGACGAATTCTAAATTTAAGCCTGGTTACATGTTATTCATAATTCAGCAATGCTGTCCAAATGCTCAGTTTGCCGTCATGTAATTCTGTCCAAATAGGGCGTACCATGCCATTGTAGGCGCTAATATTATTATAATCGCCCATAAAAGCACCAGCCTTTGGCGTAAAGGTATGTTGAGATATTTTTTCATTAACCCATGTTTGGCCGGCATCTTTGCTGTACGCGATGTAGACCTCAGTTTCATTTTCTGTGGTGTTTCTGCGGTCATAAAACACGCAATAGAGGTAGCCCGTTATGGGGTCTACGCTTAGCCAGGGTAAAAATTGGTGGCGCGTGGTTTCATCATCATTAACACGTGTAGGCGAACTCCAGCTTTTGCCGCCATCCATACTGCTAATAAGCCAGATATCAGCATCTTCATAACCATTGCGCGTATCGCCCCAACAGATATAAACGGCACCTTTAAAGGGTCCATTGCTAATATCACAAGCTGTTACCGGCATACCATTGGCACGGCCAAAACCGGGGATATTCATGCTCCAACCGCCAGGCTGCCTGGTTGCCACCACATCATCTTCTTGCCAATTTAGGCCACCATCTAAAGAGTAATCAAAGTAAATATGGTTGTTTAAACTCCACGCTACATAAATTTCACCGTGCGGCCCAAAACAGGGCACGGCACCTTCGGTGGTTCCGTCATCATCAAGGCAATTTCCAGGCTGCTGATTAATACGCATTGGTTCACTCCAGCTTTCGCCTTGGTCATTACTCCGCACAAAAAGAATATTACTTTGGTCTACATTTTTTTTGCTGCCATAGGCATCAAACTGCGTCCAAGTGCTTACCAAGGCACCAGAATTCAGATCGCAGGCACTCCACTCTTTGTCTTGGTCTTTGGGGTGAGCAAGGCCAAAAAAGCTGCCATTGCTCCAAGATTCCCCTTTATTATCGCTCCACTGGCATACCATCCGGTCTAAAATAGAATCACTGCTCCAGTTCTTACCTGTGGGATCGCTGAGATGAAAAAAGTAAATGCGCCCCTCAGGTCCTGCAACTAAACAGGGATCACCCCAAACACCGTAGGTAGAGGTTAAACGGTTGGTTTGCCAAGTTTGGCCACTATCTAGGCTATAGTGGTAGTAGTTGAGTACACTACCAGCAACCACATTGGCAGGATTAGCCGGATTAATAACAATGCTGGGCTCACATGGGCCAAGAGTGGCATTATTGCCTTCATATATTTTTACGGGGCCTTGCTGGCTCATGGCAAACAAAGGCAAAAACAGTAGTGTAGCTATGATTCTCATCCTGCTAAAATAGTATCAAAGCTTTTACATTATGTTTGCCCCCTTAACAACTAAAACGCAATTTAATGATACAGAAAATTTTTGCTCTACTGCTCAGTATAGCGCTGGTATCTTGTGGTACCATTGAAGAAGAAATAATGCTCGAGGCAGATGGGTCTGGTCTTTATGAGGTTAAAACAGATGTGATACCTATGGCGGTTGATATGGCCGTTACAATGACTAAAATGTTTGCTTCGTTTGATACAACTTTGGTTTTAGATGATGATAGCCTGCGCACGGCAATGCTCGATGAAATCTGGGAAGACTTTGGCGATGAGGTGGTAGACTCTATAATTGATGTTTCTACCATGCTGCCAGATAGCGTTTTAAATAAAGGTGACAATCGTACTTATTATGATAAGATGACGCTATACATGCGGGGTAGCCGTGCCGAAGGTCATATGTATTTTGGCCTAGAGTATCCTTTTACGAGCCAAGAAGATTTGCAAAATTTCATGACCTTTTTTGAAGAATTGCAAAAGCAAAATAATGAAAACGACCTTGAAGGGCCTTTGGGGGCACTGTCTAACATAGCATCTACTGTAACTATTACTGCTGATGCCCAATCTTGGCGTAGAAAAACAGTTTACTCTGGCACTACAGAAAGCACAAGTGGTATGCCAGCAATGGATGCCCTAATGGGTAAAATGAAATACATCACAACCATTAATACCAAGAAAAAGATAAAATCAGTAAAGGGTGAAAACCTTAAAAGTGCTGACGATTACCAAGTGGTTTTTGAGTACGACCTTACCGCCATTATGAACGGGGAGGCCAATACTGATATTGAAATAACTTTCTAGCCGTAAATCATGCTTCGCCTTTTGATGATATGTGTGCTGTTGCTTGCGTTACCAAGTGGTGCGCTACATGAGTATTATGTATCTGTTGCAAGGGCTAATTACAACGCAAAGGATCATAAGCTAGAAGTGGGCCTAAAGGTCTTTACAGATGATCTTGAAAGTACGCTGCAAATTTTGGCCGGAGAACCCTTCAAGCTAAGTGACCCAAAAGAAAGTGTAGCCGCAGAAGAACCCTTATCAGCATATCTAGAAAACCGCTTTGTGATTATGCAAGGCGCTGTTTTACAGGAGCTACTTTTTCTAGGAATAGAGGCTGGCCCAGATGAAACCTGGCTTTATTTCGAAATTGAAATGCCGCCTTCAGGCACATTTACTGTAAAGAACACGCTGCTGTTCGATGTTTTTCCGGCACAGGTTAATATCATTCATTTTAACGTGAACGACCAACAGCAAAGTCACTATTTTACACAAGACCAACCATTGATTGAGGTTACATTTTAAATGACACCATTTGAGCTTTATACACGCCTAGGCATAGCACATATCACAGATCTACAAGGGTATGACCATATCTTGTTTATCATAGCACTTTGCACTACGCTAACTATTAAAGATTGGCGCAAGGTTTTGTTACTCGTAACCGTTTTTACACTGGCGCACACGCTTACGCTTGTGCTGGCTGTTTTTGATGTTGTTAACCTTGACGAAACTTTGGTTGAGCTCGGCATCGCCATCTCAATAGCATTTACAGGCCTTAACAATCTCACCAAAAAAGGCCAATCTAATAAAGGTACCTTAAAGGTTGTGCTTGCTGGCGCTTTTGGCTTAATCCATGGTCTTGGCTTTTCGCGCTATTATAATATGATTGCAGAAGGCACAGATGCTTGGGTAAGCTTGTCTAGCTTTACGCTGGGCATAGAAATTGGCCAGCTGCTCATTGTATTGGTTTTTTTGTTCATCATGTGGTTGCTAGAAAATGCATTTAACATTTCTAAGCGCGACTGGAATTTATTGATTTCTGGTGGCGTAATAGGCATTTCTTTAACGTTAATTGCAGAACGTTTGCCACAAGTTTTTTAACTAAATGAACACAGGTAATTGGGTAAGAGAATATTTAAAATAATAGGAATTCGTAAAGTTATGAAGCATTTATTCTTTTCGTTTTTAATGTTGGCTGTATCTGTGCTTTCTGCACAGCAAAACACCAATCAAAGTAAGTTTAAGCAGTTGGGCACAGAATTGCCAACGCCCAATACATACCGCACCGCCAGCGGCGCCCCCGGGCATGAGTATTACCAACAACAGGCAGATTATGTTATATCCATTACGCTTGATGATCAAAACCAAAAAATAACAGGCGAGGAGGTAATCACCTACACCAACAATGCACCAGATGAGCTCACCTATTTGTGGATACAGCTAGATCAAAATGTGCGCGCTCCCAACAGCATGTCTTCTAAAATAGCCAAAGGCGATATGCCCTCGCGCATGAGCACCGGAAGTTTAGAACGTATGCTTTATGAATTTCCCGGGGGTTTCAATATTGAGAAAGTTACAACCACGGGTAATGCTGACTTGCCCTATGTAATCAATGAAACCATGATGCGCGTTGATTTGCCGCAACCGCTAAAAACAGGACAAAAATTTAGTTTTAAAATCAAGTATTGGTACAACATTAACGACCGCAACAAGATTGGTGGCCGTAGTGGTTATGAGTACTTTCCTGAAGAAGACAACTACCTCTACACCATTGCCCAGTTTTTTCCACGTATGGCTGTATACACAGATTATGAGGGTTGGCAGCACAAGCAATTTTTAGGTAGTGGTGAATTTACATTACCCTTTGGCAATTATGAAGTGCGCATTACAGTGCCAGCAGACCATATTGTTGCCGCTACGGGCGAATTGCAAAATGCATCATCAATTTTAACTTCAGAACAGCGCAAGCGCTACAGTGATGCGCGTAAATCGCTGCAAACGCCAGTGTTCATTGTAACGCCAGAAGAGGCTTTGGCCGCAGAAAAGAATAAAGCAACCACACAAAAAACGTGGATCTTTAAAGCACAAAACGTTCGCGATTTTGCTTTTGCCAGCAGCCGCAAGTTTATTTGGGATGCTATGGGTGTGCAACTTGGGGGTAAAACCGTTATGGCAGAGAGTTTTTATCCCAAAGAGGGCAACCCTTTATGGGAACAGTACAGCACGCGCGTAGTGGCGCATACGTTAAACGTGTACAGCAAGCATACTATAGATTATCCATACCCAAGGGCCATTTCTGTGCATACAGACCGAATTGGTATGGAGTATCCCATGATTTGTTTTAATGGTGGCCGACCAGAAGCAGATGGCACCTATAGTGAAGGCACTAAGTATGGTATGATTGGCGTAATCATCCATGAGGTTGGCCATAACTTCTTCCCCATGATTATTAATAGTGATGAACGCCAATGGACGTGGATGGATGAGGGCCTAAACACTTTTGTACAGTTTTTAACAGAGCAAGAGTGGGATACCGAATATCCAGCCCGTAGAGGTCCGGCACATAAAATTGTAGACTACATGAAGGGCGATAAAAGCAAGATGATGCCCATTATGACCAATAGCGAAAGTTTACTTCAATTTGGCAATAATGCCTATGCAAAACCAGCAACGGCACTAAATATTCTTAGAGAAACCGTCTTGGGTAGAGAGCTATTTGATTATGCCTTTAAAGAATATTGTAGGAGGTGGGCCTTTAAGCATCCTACGCCCAGTGATTTCTTCCGTACCATGGAGGATGCCAGTGGTACAGATTTAGATTGGTTTTGGCGTGGATGGTTTTACACCACAGATCATGTTGACATTGCACTTACAGACGTACGCTGGTTTACCTTAGATGATCAAAGTCCGGCTGCCAGAAAAGAATATGAAAAACGCCAAGCGCAAACTGACGCACGTGGTATTACCTATCAACGCAATGCAGGTAACACAACCATTATCAGCGAAGACAGTACCATGCGCGATTTTTATAATAAGATGGATAAATATGCCGTACAGCCTTGGGAAGCGCGTGATTATGAGCGTTTTTACAATGGTTTGTCGGATGCAGAAAAGGCGCTTTTAAAAAGCAAAAAAGAATTTTACGAATTACACTTTGAGAACAAAGGTGGGCTGGTAATGCCGGTGATTTTAGAAGTAACTTTTGTAGATGGTACCACAGAGGTTATCCGTTTGCCGGCAGAGGTTTGGTTGCGAAGTGAAGATGCCTTTACCAAAGTTTTCATCTTCGATAAGGTGGTAGATCGCATTGAGTTAGATCCATTTTTAGAAATTGCTGATACAGATCGAAACAACAATTACTGGCCCCAACAAAAGGAGCCTACGCGTTTTGAGCTGTATAAGCAGCGCGAATGGAACCGTGGCCAAAACACCATGCAACGCGCACGCGAATAACACTACGTTAAATATTTAACCGAACTTTGACGGACGTAAATCTACCGCTCATTACATGGCAGGAATAGATCATCAAGGCACGGGGCGAAAAAAGCTCCGTTGGCAACTCACGTTAATAGTACTTGGCATGGGCCTGTTAAAATTCATCATCCACATGATGGTGGCAGGCAATTATGAATTGCATCGCGATGCTTTGTTGTATTTGGGTTATGGTGAGCATTTGCAATGGGGCTACATGTCTAGCCCCCCTTTTATTGCTGTACTCAGTTGGATTTCACTAAAAATTTTTGGTGGAGGTGTTTATGCAGTTCGCTTCTTTCCAGCTTTGGCGGGCGCCATAACCATGATTATGGTTGGCCGGTTAATAAAGGCGCTTGATGGCCGCAAGTGGGCTGTTATCTTGGGTACTTCTGCCTATTTGGTGTCACCTGTTTTTCTTAGGGCGGGTAGTCTCTATCAACCGGTAGTTTTTGACCAACTTTTTTGGTTTATGTACCTGTACTTTTTTGTAAAGTTGATACAGACGTACAACAAAAATTACTGGTTTATGCTTGGTCTGGTTGCAGGATTGGGCTTTTTAAATAAGTACACCATCGTATTACCAGTAGTGCTTACCACCATCTTTCTTTTAACCACCCGGCACCGCAAGCTGGTTTGGGCACCTCAATTTTGGGGTTTTTTAATAAATATTGTCATATTAATTGTGCCGAATATTATTTGGCAATACAACCATAATTGGCCAGAATTAAGTCAGCTCCGCTATCTACGCCAAACGCAGTTGGTAAACGTAAATGACGCATGGTTTTTGGCGATGCAGTTTATCATGTTTGCACCAGCCTCACTCATTTGGGTGGGCGGCTTGGCCAATTTATTTACATCTAAACCTTCGCGGCCATATATTTCATTGGCGTATAGCTTTTTGGGGATGATTGCGGTGATGCTCATTTTACAAGCCAAACCATATTATCCAGCACCATTTTACATTGCCCTAATTGTATTTGGTGCAATTCAATGGGAAGTTTGGCTGGCAGAAAAATACCAATGGCTGCTAGGTGTGATTTTAGCAGGCATGATCGCTATTAGTATTCCGCTGTTGCCACTCAGTTTGCCATACCTCAATATGAATGATATGCTTGCTTTTAGCAAACGCTGGCAAGAACGGGGTTTTGAAGAACCTTTTGTTTGGCAAGATGGCACAATGGGTGAGATTCCTCAAGATTATGCAGAAATGACGGGTTGGCGAAAGGTTGCAGATTTAACGCATGACCTGTGGTTTGCCTTGCCCGAAACACAGCGGCAGTCTACCTTTATTTATGGCGAAAACAGTGCTAAAACGGGTGCTATCAATTATTATAATCGCAGGCTGAAAGAAATGCCCAAGGCGTTTTGCTTTGATGATAGCTATATGTTTTGGAGCCCGCGGACGCTTGAGGGTGTACAACAACTCATCTATTGGGGCACACCAAATGATAGTTTGTTTAATTTATTTGAGCAGGCTAAAGAAGTTGGTCATTTAGATGAACCTTTCTCTGTAGAGCATGGTGCCCGTGTATTTATCTTGTCACAACCCAACAGTGCATCACTTGAAGCATATCAGCAGATAAGACAAAATGCCATCACGCCCAATCATCGCAAGCCATTTGAACATAACAAGTAACACGGCAATGCTTTTTGATTAAAGCCCGCGATAAAAACCGCTTTTCTCGCGTTTTGCAGTCACAAAAACTGGTTGCTTTTAAGAAACTTAGATTGTGTTAAATAGGTAGCGAGCCTAAGTGTTTTGGCTTCTAATAAACCTAAGAAAGTAGATATGATAAGATTAACACTTCCTGCCATGCCATTAGACATGGGTGGTGTTGAGGTTTTACAACCTTTTCCAACAAACCAAGTTGAGCGTTTAGATCCATTTTTGCTCTTGCATCACCATTTCGGTGTAATAGAGGCTGGCTCACACCCACGTCATCTAGGGGTTGGTCCGCACCCACACCGGGGTTTTTCTCCCGTAACTTTTATTTTTAATGGCGATGTGCATCATCGCGATAGCCGCGGCAATAGCAGTATTGTGCACAAAGGTGGCGTACAATGGATGGATGCAGGTATGGGCATCATCCACAGCGAACGGCCCAGTATGGCTTTGGCCGAAAAAGGTGGCGAACAGGAAATAGTGCAATTATGGATTAACACGCCTGCAGCATCAAAAATGAATCAGCCTTCTTATCAGGCCATACAACAACAAGACATGCCGAAGGTGGCAGGTTTAGCTGGCGATGTGCGCGTTGTTGCAGGTGCTTTTGCCGATACAACAGGCCCAATAAAAAGCAATATTGGCATAACTGCATTAATGGGCGAATTGGTAGCGCAGGATACCATTACTTTAACCACAATGCCAGGTGAGCAGGCCATGCTTTATGTTTTAGCTGGCAATGGCTTCTTAAACGGCTATGGTTTGGTAGAAGAAAAAACACTCTATGTTTTTAAAGATCACGCCTCACAAACTGCGCTATCCGCAAAATCAGACCTTAAATTTTTATTTGTAAAAGGCCAACCTCTACATGAGAAAGTTGCACAATACGGCCCGTATGTTATGAATTCTCAAACCGAGATTCTTGAGGCTCTGCGTGATTATCAAATGGGAAAGATGGGTTTTTTGGTAGAAGATTTTTAAGGTTGACTTTTTTAGAGGGTAATCCTATATTAGCAACAATGCAGAACCAATCAACAGACTTGCTAGAACTGGCGGCTCGTTTTGTGAATAGCACCGCCAGCAATATCTTTTTAACAGGAAAAGCGGGCACCGGAAAAACCACTTTTTTACGTGACCTTGCTCGTAAAACGCATAAGCGTTTTGTAATTGTGGCGCCAACGGGCATTGCTGCGCTCAATGCACAAGGCGTTACCATCCATTCACAATTTTTATTTCCACTGGGCAGCTTTGTGCCCGACCAAGATTTTAATCTGCCACCAGGAGAGCATAGTAGCTTTTATACACAGAAAACGCTGGCGCAGAAACATCCGCTAAACAGCATCCGTAAACAAGTGCTCAGAGCCTGTGATCTGCTCATAATTGATGAGGTGAGTATGCTTCGTGCTGATTTGTTAGATGCCATAGATTATCGCCTCAAGCGCGTTAAAGGTAATTATCACCGCAGCTTTGGTGGTGTACAAGTGCTCATGATTGGCGATTTGTACCAACTTCCACCCATAGTAAAAGACCACGAGTGGAATGTATTGCGCAATTATTATCGCAGCATGCACTTTTTTGAAGCCCAAGCGCTAAAGCGTGATGGTATGGTATATATTGAGTTGGATAAGATTTTTAGGCAACAAGACGATACCTTCATCAACATATTGAACAACCTGCGCAATAATATAGCTACAAAGGCGGATATAGATGTCCTTAACAATTATTACAAGCCGCAAGATCAAATTGAGCAAGAAGGGGTGGTTACAATCACCACGCATAATTACAAGGCAGATAAGATTAATCAAGATGAACTTGATGCCTTGCCTGGCTCAGAATTTTTATTTGAGGCTGAGGTAGATGGTGATTTTCCCGAAAGTATGTATCCGCTGCCGCAAACCATAGCCCTAAAAGAAGGGGCGCAGGTTATGTTTATCAAAAATGATAGTTCTGGTGGAAGCGAATATTACAACGGTAAATTGGCCACGGTAGATAGTATTGATGAAAATGAAATTACCGTGCTAATGGGAGATACCCAAACGCCTTTTGTGTTGCGTAAAGAGCGTTGGGAAAATAAGCGCTACACCGTTGCCGAAGATTCTAAAGAACTAGAAGAAGAGGTTGTTGGCAGCTTTGTGCAGTATCCTGTAAAGTTGGCTTGGGCCGTAACCGTACACAAAAGTCAAGGACTAACTTTTGAAAAAGCCATTATTGATGTCGGCCAAGCTTTTGCACCAGGCCAAGTTTATGTGGCTTTAAGTCGATTACGCAGTTTAGACGGCCTCACGCTTCGCACAAAAATTAGTCCAAGTGTTATTAGCAGCGATGCCGAGGTTGTTACCTTTTCACAAGAGAAGAATCAGAAAGAAGAATTGCCAAAATACCTGCTTAGTGGGCAGCGTGATTATTTGGTGCGCTTGCTGCTTTCAACCTTTGATTTTACGCCCATAGTGCAACAGCTTGCCTATTTTACCAAAGACCAAGGCAGCATGGAGTTTGAAGATGAAACCATGCGGGCTGCGCTGCCAGAATTGATTTCGAGATTAGAAAATGAACGCGGAAATACTGAGAAATTCCAACAGCAGTTACAGTATTATTTACACCACAACCAGCATGACGTGCTGTTAGAACGTATTCAAAAAGGAAGTGCTTACTATATTGATTTTATGCGTGAGAATTTACGCAAGTTATACACGCATTTGGCAGAAGTTGAAAGATTCAGTCGCACCGTACAATACCGCAATGCACTGGCAGAAGTAGATCAGTTATTCATGAAAGCCCTGGGCGATATTGAAAAGTCGGCATACATTGCAGAATGTGTTTTAAGTGGTAAAGAGATTATCCGCAAGAAAGATGAAGACGAACAGCGCACTTTTTGGCGCAAGCGTAGGTTGGAGGAAGCCCGAGCAAAGGCACTAGAAGACACCCGATTAGCAAAGGCCACAAAAAGCGGCAGAAAGCGCAAAAAAGGAGAGCCTAAACTGAAGCAACCAAAAGGCAGTACGTTTAAAACCACTTACATGCTTATTAATGAGGGCATGAGCCTGAAAGAAGTTGCAGAAACCCGTGGTTTGGCATTAAGTACCATAGAAGGGCATGCCGTGCGGGGCATACGCGATGGCGATTTGAAGCTCGAAAAGGTACTACCGCAACCATTGATAAACATAATTACAGAGGCCTTTAGAGAACATAAAAACCTGAATAAGGTGTTTGGGCATTTTGAAAGCAAGATTAGCTATGACACCCTGCGCATGGTGCAGGCGGGTCTGGATGAGAGTTAAAGAAATTCGGATTTTAGATTTAGGATTTATGAATTCAACATTCTGCCCATTTGCCCTAAAGCTGGTTAGTTAAAGAGGTTTGCCATAGCGTCAACTTTTCTTTTTTTTCTCCTTTTAAAGATAAAGCCATAGAAAAGCTTTGTTAACAGCACCTAACTTTTATTCGCATACCGTTACTTTGCGTCCATGTCTGAGATCAGCAACAAAGTAGTATGGATTACCGGTGCTAGCAGTGGTATTGGTAAAGAACTGTCTTTACAAATGGCAAAAGCAGGTGCCAAGGTGGTGCTCTCTGCACGTACCAAAGAAAAGCTGGAGGAGGTTGCGAAAAGTTGCCCAAACAGTTTGGTGCTCCCGTTAGATTTGGCTTCGCCAGATAATTTTGAAGCGCTCACCCAACAGGTTATAGACCACTTTGGGCGCATTGATGTGCTCATTAATAATGGGGGCAACAGCCAGCGCGCAACGGCAGATGAAACAAGTATGGATGTGGCCCGAGAGCTTATGGAAATCAATTATTTTGGGCCGATGGCACTAACCAAAGCGGTGCTGCCAATCATGAAAAAACAAGGCAGCGGACATATCGTTGTGCTGAGTAGCATTGCCGGAAAATTTGGTTTTTATCTGCGCAGCAGTTACAGTGCAGCCAAGCACGCCTTGCATGGTTTTTTTGATAGCCTTCGGCTGGAAGAAGAAAAAAACGGACTAAAAGTTACTGTGATTTGTCCGGGCAAGATCAATACCAACATGAGCTTAAACGCCCTTAAAGGCGATGGCACGCGGCATGCAAAAATGGACCGTAGCCAAGATCAAGGTATGCCGGCAGAAGTTTGTGCAGCTCAAATCATCTCGGCTATAAAAAAAGACAAAGAAGAAGTGCTCATTGGCGGAAAGGAAATATTAGCCGCAACAATCAAGCGTTTTTCGCCTAAGCTTTTTGGTAAAATTATTAGGAAGCAAAGCCCGTATTAATGCGATAATGTGTCAA
>CAYQDW010000063.1:0-13982 GCA_964416385.1 uncultured Cryomorphaceae bacterium
AAGAGCCATTTACATGGGGAGCCATTAAACTAACTAAAAAGGGAGATGCCAGAACAGCTTACCTTCAAGCCGTAAAAGCCGCAGATCAGGGTGATTTTTCGCTCTTATTGGCCTTTGCAAGATCATAATCAACGATTTTATATTTGCCAAACCTTAAAACTTCCTGCACAACAGGTTATAACAACATCGGCAAATGATAAAAGTTTCAGCTATTAAGAAATGAAATGGCTAAAGGAAAAATGAGTCATATTATATTGGCTGTTGGTGGGATGACCCCCTTCTACCGCGCGAATCTTTCCTCAAATCCACATGCCTAAGATTAGCTAGTTTAGAGGATATTCGCGCAGCAGCCACAATTAAAGAGGGTAGTTTTAAGAATTGTTTTCAAAAAAGCTCTTTTCTCAAGAAATTAGTAGATTTTTGTTCATGTCCATTTCTTTCGGAAAGAAGCATTTAAGTTTAAAACTAAAAACACCATTATATGAAACGGTTATTTCTCCTCGCGCTTTTGACCTTATCTACGCTCACTTGGGGGCAAACCAATGTGATTCTCAAGATTAACCACATGTTGGGTAACCAATCATTTGCGTTGCAAACTGGCACTACAAACAATCTCGGTAATAACTTTAATGTGAGCCGATTACAATATTACATAAGCAGCATTGCGCTCGTGCATGATGGCGGAACAGTTACGCCCGTTACAGACAAATACATGCTGGTTGATGCAAACGACAGTACATATGAATCTCTTGGCTCGTTTAATATTACCAACCTTGAGGCTATCCGATTTGGTATTGGTGTAGATGCCGATAAAAATCATGCTGATCCATCTAGCTATCCTGCTAATCATCCGCTTGCACCAAAAAGCCCAAGCATGCATTGGGGATGGGCTGCAGGCTACCGATTCATGGCTTTTGAAGGCAAAGGCGGCCCAACCTATTCATACATCTTTGAACTTCACGCGCTAGATGATGCCAACTACTTCATCCAAACCATACCAACAGCTGGTATCTCTAGTGGAAATGACCTCGTGATTGAGCTTACAGGAGATTATACACGCATTCTTGAAAACATTGACGTGAATAGTGGTGCAGTAGTTCATGGTAGTTCTGGTGCCGCAAAAACATCGCTAGAAAACTTTGCCTACTATGTATTTACAAGCAGCGAGGGCAATGCCTCTATGCACATGGACGAATTGACAACAAGCAACGAAGTAAGAATTGCCCCAAATCCTGCAACTAAAAACAGTCTGGTTTATATTGATCAAATAAGTGCAACTGCTACCGTAACACTTACTGATATTACCGGAAAGCAATTCCCTATAAAGCTGTCTAACAAAAAGTTTAGTGTTGCAGAGCTTGCCACCGGGTTATACATTGTAAGAATAACAGATGGTAATAAGGTAACGCTTAAGAAACTCGTCATTCAATAAAATGCTTAAGCTGTTCTACATAAACGGCATATTTTTTTTCTTGGTTGCCTTTTCTTTTTGGGGATGTAAAAATGATAATCCGTTAGAAAAGGCCGTTAGCTACGATGATACGCCTTACACGTTAGAAATTGGTGCTTTTCCCCCTCCGCCCATTGCTCCAGATAATGCATTAACAAAGCAGAAGGTACAATTAGGCAGGATGCTTTTTTACGAAAAACGCTTGAGTAGGGATAATTCGCAAGCTTGCGCCAGTTGCCACCGCCAAGAGCATGCTTTTACAGATACCAGCAGATTTTCTATTGGCATTTTAGGTTTTAAAGGTAAACGCCAGGCCATGTCTGCCTTTAATATGGCGTGGAATACCAATGATTTTTTCTGGGATGGCAGAGCACACCTACTGCGCGATCAAAGTCTAATGCCTATTCAGGATTCATTAGAGATGCATGAAACTTTGCCTAATGCGGTACAAAAGCTAATGGCTGATAAGGAATATAAAGATCAGTTTATCCGTGCTTTTGGCACACCAGAGATTACCCCGCAACGCATGGCACTGGCCTTAGAGCAATTCATGAACAGCATAGTTTCTGTTAATAGCAAATATGATCGTTATTTGGCCGGGCAGGAAACATTAACGCCCAGCGAGGAAAGAGGCCGAAAATTATTCTTCACAGAGTATAATCAGTTTTTCCCAGACTCCTCTGGTGCAGACTGTGCCCATTGCCACTCTGGGCTTAATTTCTCCAACAATCAATACATGAATAATGGATTGGATGCGTTAGCAGATCAGGATGACCCGGGGCGCGAACGTGTAACTGGTGACCCGATGGACAAAGCGAAGTTTAAAGTAACATCATTACGAAATATTGCACTTACTGCGCCTTATATGCATGATGGCCGCTTTAAAACATTAGACGAAGTAATTGCGCATTACAACAATGGCTTAAACTCATCACCAACTTTAGATATGGCATTAGCGCAAACACGGGCAACTGGCCTAATGCTTACCCCGCAAGATCAGGCAGACCTAAAAGCGTTTCTATTAACCTTAACTGATGATGATTTACTGACTAACCCAGAATATTCATCACCATTTTAATACTTGATGAGAACTGGCATTACATATGTGCTACTATTGGCAATGTTGCCGGTTTTCTTTTTCTCAGCCTGTAAAAAAGATCAAACCCAGCAACAACCACAGAATCCTTTACTGCAAATTCCACCAGGTTTTCCTCCCGTTAATTGGCCAGCCGACAATGCTTTTACACAAGACCGATGGGAACTGGGCAAGAAACTATTCTTTGACCCAATTCTTTCCATAGACGGTTCCATAAGTTGTGCAAGCTGCCATGCACCTGCCTTAGCTTTTGCAGATACAATCGCTTTTAGTCCGGGGGTGTTTAACCGTCCGGGTACGCGTAATGCACCAAGTTTGGCCAATGTAGCCTATCACCCCTATTTACTACGCGAAGGCAGCGTGCCCACACTTGAAATGCAGGTACTGGTGCCTATTCAAGAGGCAAATGAATTCAACCACAACATCGTAGACATTGCTGAAATTCTAAAGAATATGCCAGAATATGTTTCTATGAGTCTTAAGGCGTATAATCGTGAACCAGATGCATTTGTAATCACTAGAGCTTTGGCCACATTTCAGCGTACGCTGATTAGTGGAAATGCACCTTATGACCGTTATTTAAATGGAGAAAAAACGGCATTATCACCAGCGGAAATTCGTGGGGCACAGCTCTTTTTTAGTGCAAAAACAGATTGTAGCGCTTGTCATGGTGGATTCAATTTTACCTTTTATGGGTTTGAAAACAATGGTTTATATGATGATTATGCAGATAACGGTCGGGAGCGGTTAACAGGAAATCCAGCAGATCGGGCACTTTTTAAAACACCTTCTTTGCGCAATGTTGCAGTTACGCCACCTTATATGCATGATGGTTCTATGTTAACGCTTGAGGATGTTATAGAACATTACATTTCTGGCGGAAAAGCACATCCAAGCAAAAGTCCGCTTATACGACCTCTAAGCCTATCACCCCAAGAAAAAGCAGATTTAGTGGCCTTTCTAAATAGTCTTACTGATGAAACTTTTTTGAGCAATCAGGCATTTAATAAGTAACAATTACTTCGAATTAAAAACATGCTTAAAACATTCCGATTCATCGCATTTGCAGAAGGTATCAGCTATTTACTTTTTGCAGTTACCATGCCTTTAAAATACGTTTACGACATCACCACGCCCAACCTTGTTGTAGGTATGGCGCACGGTATTCTCTTTGTGTTGTATGGTTTATTATGGTTGAGATGCACTTTTGCACTACGCTGGAAAGCAGTTTTTTCAATTCAGGTGCTCTTGGCCTCTTTAATTCCGTTTGGCACTTTTTACATTGAATCGCGCTATTTATCTAAGCTTGAAAAATAAAGTCAAAAAAAGTTCTTCCTAGCGTGAACAAATTAATGTTTAAACACTTAATAAGGTCTAATAAATAATTCAACATAAAAATGAAAAAAGTATTTCTATCTATTTTGGCTGGTTCTGCCCTATTAGTGACGTCTTGCGGCGGTGGCAATGAAGCCGAAGAAACAACAACTGAAACCACAGAAGTGGCTGAAGCAATGACATATACGGCAGATGTTGCTGCATCAGCCGTTAACTGGCGTGGTGATGTTATTGGCGTTTATGGCCATGAAGGCACCATTAACCTATCTAGAGGTTCTGTAATGGTAGCTGGTGATCAAATTGTTGGTGGCGAGTTTGTGATCGACATGAACACCATTACACCAACAGATAGTAGTTATACGGAAGAAAGCCCTGCAGAGAAATTAGTTGCGCACTTAGGTACAGATGATTTCTTTTCTGTTGCTGAATTCCCAACAGCTTCATTTACTATTAAGTCTGTTAACGGCAAGCAAATCGTTGGCGACTTAACCGTTAAAGGTCAAACACATGAAGAAACTTTAGACGTAGAAACTATGGAAATGACTGCTGAAGGCATGACCATGAGCGGCAAATTGGTTTTCGATCGTCAGAAGTATGGCGTTTCTTGGAAACACTATGTAAAAGATTATGTGCTTAGCGATGATATCGTAATCAAATTCGCAGTTGTGGCTAAGCCATAATACTCTCGTTAGATTATTTCTTAAAGCAACCCCGCCTTGTGCGGGGTTTTTTCGTTATTCGCAATTCTTAACGTCTTAAGGTTTTAATAGCAATATTATGTCGGCACCAAATCCAGAACTCTTAAGAGAACTCATCCGGTACAAGATGCCTTTTGGTAAGTATAAAGACACCAAACTTTCAGCGTTGCCTGTAAGTTACTTGGAGTGGTTTGCGCGAAAAGGTTTTCCGGAGGGTAAACTAGGTATGTTGCTCCAAACCTTACACGTTATTAAAACCAATGGTTTGGAAGAGCTCCTACACGGTCTTGAAGCATTGCCACCAAAATCTAATTTGAAGTAAAGAAGGCCAAGACTTTAAAGGAAAAGGTGGCCTTATTTTAAAAGATTAAGCTTTTCTTTTAAAAGCCCAAGTAAAATAAAAAGTAGCCACTTCGTTGCCTTCTTCATCACAGCCAACAGCTTTAGCAGTAACCTGTACGGTGTCACCCGGCTGCACAAGGGTTTCTAAACCATTTATGTATTCTGGATAATCTGTACATAAAAAGGTTAGTTTAGACTTGGCCTTTTTATAAAAGTGCGCTTCTGTTTTTACGATAATCAACGCAATTGGATAAGAAAATCTGCGCATGGCCAAAAGTGCCGCAGCCGCAGTGCTTAACTCTGCTGCCATACTCTGCACAGCAAAATACATGCTTCTAAAAGGGTTTTTATTTCTGCGGTTAAAAGGAACAACGGCAACAGATTTCTCTTCTGTTAATACAACCTGCCTAACCTTACCGAGCAATGCCATTGGTAGCTTCTTCCAAAAGAAAAAACGCTGTTTTAATGGGTGAAGAAAGTCTTTTGCAAACTTGATTTGTTCAGTTGTAAGCATGTAACAAATTAAGTAGAAATTGTACATAAACGCGGTACATTCTGCATAGGATGTATGTGTTCATCTTTTCAGTATTTTAGTCCGGCATATTTAAGTTCTTTGATTCTCTAAAAAGTATCAACTTAATTGCCATACATTAACTAATAACTGGTTATGAAGAGAAAAATACTCTTGACGCTTACTTTTATAAGCATAGCATTTTTAGGCCATGCGCAACTTGTAAATACATCTGCAACCTACAATAACGGACGGCAAGAAATTGAGCGTTTTTTCGGTTTGCCAGACACAAGCGATGAATCGTTGTGTGTAGACACTTTGTTGGTTACCATTCCAAATGGCAATTACATTTATAGCATAGATGTTGAATATTCTTTAGCGGCATTTGGCACGGTTTGGACAAGTGATTTTTGGTCTTATTTAGAACTGGCTTCAGAAAACAAGAAAGAATGGGCGGCCTATCAGGGTCAATACAACTTTGATACCACAGAGGCCTTTGTACGCTCTGGTTTAACCTTTGCAAACGGTACTGTTAGTAATGGTCAGCTCAAGTTCGTTCTTCACGTTTTTA
Source organism: uncultured Cryomorphaceae bacterium (assembly GCA_964416385.1). GTDB lineage: Bacteria > Bacteroidota > Bacteroidia > Flavobacteriales > Schleiferiaceae > JAUHWL01. Next base: position 6,004 of record CAYQDW010000063.1, read on the forward strand.
GAACTTTTGGCCCAAATACCTGCGATACAACTAATGCCGCAGTTCTTGATTCAACATTTAAGGTAACGGTAAATCATGGCTTACCACCAACCTGCTTCCCCCCTAGCAACCCAAGTGTGAATTGGGTAATGAGCAATAAAGCTGAGTTAAGCTGGACATCTGGTGGGGCAACAAACTGGCAAATTGAGTACGGTTTAGCAGGCTTTACGCAAGGTAATGGCACGCTTATCAACGCACCTAGCAACCCGTTTGTTATTGGTGGATTAATATCAAATACCGCCTATGATTTTTATGTTAGAGATAGCTGCGGCTTAAACGATGTGAGCACTTGGTCTTTAGCTGGAAATTTCTCAACCATTTGTACACCTTCTTCTTCGCCCTATACAGAATCATTTAATGGCACATCATGGAGTCCGGGCACTGGGGCCGGAAATAATGGCAACACCATTAATGCCTGCTGGCAAAGAAATCCACAACTGGGTGGTGGTTTTGGCGTTCCTTTTGCTTGGGGAACAAGAACAGGTGCCACACCTACAGCAGCTACTGGGCCTGCAACAGATAACTCCGGTACAGGAAAATATATTTACACCGAAGCATCAGCGGGTGCCTACCAAGATGTGGCAACTATTATTTCGCCTTTGGTTGATTTAACTTCATTAACCACACCAGAACTGGAGTTTTACTACCATATGTTTGGCGCATATTGCGGTCAGCTAAATGTAGAAGTTTGGAGCCAAAGCACAGGTTGGCAGTTGGTCTTTCAAAAAAGCGGACAACAACAATCTAGTGCTGCGCAAGCATGGATTAAAGAGTCTGTAACACTCAATAATCTCGTTGATGATACCGTTCAAGTACGCTTTCGTGTAATTAGATCTTTTGATATTCAGGGCGATATTGCCATAGATGACGTATCATTTAAAGAAGCACCAAGCTGCCCCAAACCATCTAACCTCATAGCCGTAGGCATATTACCCGGTAGCGCAACAATAGGCTGGACAGCCGCCACCGCCACCAGCTGGGATGTACAATATGGACTTACATCTTTCACTTTAGGATCTGGAACAATCATAAATACAAACACAAACCCAACAACCATTTCAGGCCTTACGCCTGGTGCTACCTATGACTTTTATGTACGTGAAAAATGTTCAGCAACAGATACGTCAGACTGGATTGGTCCTTTGCAATTAAGCATACCCTGCATTGCCATACAAGCGCCATTCTTTGAAGATTTTGATGCATTACCTTTTGTTGCAGGTACAGGCGTATACAATGTAGGCGATACCTTAGAAACGTGCTATTTACGAGCTCCGCTGGCAGGTACCAATGCCGGTGATCCCTATTTCTGGGGCGTACGCAGTGCCGCACCAACAACACCAGGTACAGGTCCAAATGCGGATAAATCTGGTGTTGGAAATTTTATGTACACAGAAAGTAGCTCAGGTACGCCTGGTCAAATAGCAGTTTTCAGCATCCCTACACTAGATTTAAGTCCATTAACAACTCCAGAACTACGCTTTTGGTACCATATGTTTGGTGCCAGCATGGGTTCTTTAACCATAGATGTAATACGTTTAACAGGCGGATTAACACCTAATGTATTCTCCATTTCTGGTCAGCAAAATACCAGTGCAGCATCAGCATGGCAAGAGGCCATTGTAGATTTAAGCGCGTTTGCCGGAGATACCGTAATAATTGTTTTTAGAGCCAACAGAGGTACGGCAAATACAAGTGATATAGCCATAGATGAAGTTCGCGTGCAAGAGGCACCTACCTGTCCTGATCCAAGCAACCTTACAGCCAATAACATAACCAGTACCAGTGTAAACTTAAGCTGGACAACAGGTGGTGCTACACATTGGAATGTTGCATTTGGCGCACCTGGTTTTACACCTGGTGGCACATTTGCTTCTGCAAGTAGCAATCCGTTTACCTTAACTGGTCTTACACCTGCAACAACCTATGATATTTACATTAGAGACAGTTGCGGCACTGGTGATGTAAGCGATTGGATAGGTCCGATTTCAATTTTTACTGTATGTGCGCCCATTGCAGCACCGTACATAGAAAATTTTGACGGCACCAATTGGGTTGTTGACGGCACATTTGACCCTGGCGCAATTGACCCTTGCTGGTTGCGTACAGATACAACCACTTATTGGTGGAAACCAAGAAGTGGCACCACACCTACTGCCCAAACAGGCCCTTCTGCCGATCATACCTCTGGTTTTGGCAAGTACATTTATACCGAAACCAATAATGGTGGAAACGTAACAAGCATTACATCCCCATTTATTGACTTAAGCGCGCTTAGTGTACCCGAGCTCACCTTCTGGTACCACATGTATGGCGCGTTAATTAATAAACTTGATGTAGAAATTAATAATGGCGGTTCATGGATAAACCTTACAACAATTACTGGGCAACAGCAAACCAGTAATGCAGCCGCTTGGCTTGAAGCAACCATAGATTTAACAGCGTATGCTGATGATACCATTCAAATACGCTTTACAGGTACCCGAAATGCTGGATTTAATAACCAGGTTGATATTGCTATTGACGATTTTGATATACACGAAACGCCTACCTGTTTTAAACCAACCAACCTCTCAACAGGTACGGTAACAGCAACAAGTATACAAGTTGCGTGGACATCAGGTGGTGCTTCAAATTGGAATATTGAATATGGTCCCGTAGGATTTACACCAGGAAGTGGCACGGTGGTTTCTACAACAACAAATCCATTTATTGTGACTGGTCTTTCGCCAAATACAACTTATGACTTTTATGTTAGAGATAGTTGCGGTGTTGGAGATGTAAGCGCTTGGGAAGGCCCAGTAGATGATACTACCCTTTGCGGAACATTTACGGCTCCGTATACAGAAAATTTTGATGGCGCTACATGGATTTCTGGTACTGGGGGTTTTGCGGCTGGTAGCATAGACCCTTGTTGGACACGCAGTGCTGATGCACAATATTGGTGGAGACCAGGAACAGGTGCTACACCAACAGCCCAAACAGGCCCAAGTGGAGACCATACAAGTGGTTCTGGTGGATATGTGTATACGGAGTCATTTACGGGTTCTACAAACACAAGTCTAACCTCTCCTGAAATCGATCTTGATACCCTATCAAATCCGGAATTACGTTTCTGGTACCACATGTATGGCGCATTGATTAATGATTTAACGGTAGAAATTAATGATGGTAGCGGTTGGACACCCATTGACACCATTGTTGGCGCGCAACAAACATCAGAAAATGCCGCTTGGCTAGAGCGCGTAATTGACCTCTCTAGCTATACAGGTGATGTTATTCAACTGCGCTTTACAGGTGATAAAACCGCTGGCAACCAAAATCAAGCTGATATTTCTATTGATGATGTGAGCATTAACAATGCCCCAAGTTGTACAGAACCAACTAATCTACAAGCCTCTACATCTACTACAACTACCGTAACGCTTAACTGGATAACTGGTGGCGCTACAAACTGGCAAATAGAATATGGCCCCATTGGGTTTACACCTGGCGGAGGAACCATTGTAAATGCAAGTACTAATCCTTTTACGGTTACCGGACTTAGCCCCGCGCAGAATTATGAGTTTTATGTTAGAGACAGCTGCGGTGCTGGTGATGTAAGTTTCTGGGTAGGCCCTGTACAATTTGCAACGCAATGTGGTACTGTTTTGGCCCCATATTTCGAAAACTTTGACGTAGGATTTAATCCTGGTACCGGCCTATTGAATGACGGTAGTACCATTAGCGCATGCTGGACGCGTAACCCTGATAGCGCCTACCATTGGGGAGGCGGTACTGGCGCAACAGGTACTTTCGGAACTGGCCCCACGGCCGATCATACTAGTGGTTTTGGCAATTATGTTTATGCAGAATCTTCTAGTACACCTAACGGTTCTGAAGGTACTCTTGAAACACCAAACATAGACCTCACCCCACTTAACGCGCCAGAAATGCATTTCTGGTATCATATGTGGACAAACAACGGTACACAAGGCACACTCACCTGGGAAGTGCTTAGCAATAACAACTGGGTAGTATTAGATAGTCTTGTAGGTAATCAAGGAAACAGCTGGCAAGAACTGGTGGTAGATTTAAGTGCTTATGCTAACCAAACCATTAAAGTTAGATTTAGAGGTAGAAAAGGAAACGGACCTACCCCCCAACAAGGCGACATCGCCATAGATGATTTGTCGATTGTTGAAGCACCAACTTGTTTTGACCCTAGCCAGTTAGTGGCAACAACACAAACGCTTACCTCCGTTGCATTAAGCTGGACTAGTGGTGGTGCCTCTGCTTGGCAAATTGAGTACGGCCCTACAGGATTTACTCCTGGTTCTGGCACTATCATAAACGTAACCACCATGCCATATACGGTTACAGGGTTGGCGCAAAACACCACCTATGATTTTTATGTAAGAGACAGCTGTGGCGCAAATGACTTCAGCAATTGGGTTGGCCCTGTTTCTGCAACCACCTTTAACTGTGTAAATGGCTGTGCTTATACGCTAGAACTAACAGACACTTTTGGTGACGGCTGGACTGGAAATGGTGCAGGAACAATATTCCATCAGCTGAGTGTAACTGTGGGTAGTACAACCACGCAATACACCATGTTAGATGGTTTTGATAGTACTTTGGTTCTTAATGTTTGCGACTCAGACAACATTGCTATGAGCTTTTTAGCAAATGGCGTTTGGTCTAATGAATGTGGTGTTATTCTACGCGATCCAAACAATACCATTGTCTTTCAAAATAGTGGCCCTATGAACCCTGGGCAAATTTATTCTGGTATTACAGTTTGTAATAACCCATGCCCTACACCACTTGGCGTAGTTAATATCTCAACCAATTTCTTAACGGTTGATTTTGACGCAACTACTTCTACTGGCACTAATCTCACCTATAACTGGGATTTTGGTGATGGCACTACAGGCTCAGGTAGTCTTACAAACCATACGTATGCCAATGATGGACAATACACCATTACCTTAATCATAACAGATGCGTGCAATCAAACGGATACGGTAATCAACAACATAACCGTTTGTGCGCCATTGGTTGCTAACTATACGTGGACTCAAAATGGGCTATCATTAACTACGGATGCCAGTGCAATGACTAACGCCACCAGTTTTAATTGGCAATGGGGAGATGGTACTACAGATACAGGAATGGTAGCAACGCACACCTACAATACCACTGGAACATTCCAAGTGCGATTGGTAGTTTCTAATCTTTGCGGACAAACCGATGATACCACCATATTTATTACTATTTGCGTAAAGCCTGTTGCCAATTGGACTTATAACATTTTAAGCAGCGGCGCAAGTGGCATGACAATTCAATTTGATGCCACCAGTTCTTTTGGCGCCAATTCATATTTCTGGGATTTTGGAGATGGGAATACCAACAATTCTTCAGCAATACCTGTGCATACCTACTCAACAGCTGGGTTGTTTTGGGTGGTTACGCTTATCGTAAATAATGATTGTAATGATGATGATACCCTTCAGTCTAGCCTAGCAGCAATTAATATTGATGAAAACATATTAAACCAGGTCGAGATTTATCCAAATCCTTCATCAAAATATGTCAATATTGATTTTCCTCAAGTGCTACAAAGCGAACGCCTTGAAATTGCAGTAATTGATAGCCGTGGTCGCATATTGTATCAAGACAATATTGAAAATGAATCGCAACATATCATTGATGTAAACAACTGGCCTAGTGGCCGATATATTATCGAGATCATGAGTAAATCAGGCATCATTAGGAGGCCCCTGGTTGTAACTAAATAAGCTTAAAGCCCTGCACATTTGCAGGGTTTTTTTATGGCAATTGACAAGGCGTCCAATCTCTAAAAAAACATCTTCTATTTGTCTTATAAGCTATTTCTGGGGTATTGTCCTGTTAATCACTAATACTTAGCATTATCTATAAAAATGTTGTTTTGATGTAAGAACGGTGCAACTTCTACAAAAAAAAAGAGCGCAATTATTGCGCCCTTTATTGTGAGTATGGTAAGCTTTTAATCTTTTAACAAGCGTAAGTTCACGCGCTCACCTTGCATATCTATAACCACTATGTAAACACCTGTAGAATAAGATGAAATGTCAATTTCATAGTCGTTTTGTCCAGCTACTACGGCAAACTGTTCAATTTGAAGTATGCTGCCCGTAATACTGGTTACCATGAGTGATGCATTTGAAACATCAACCGGACTGGTAAACGACACCTGAACTACACCATTACTAGGATTAGGAAATAACGTGGCTTCCTCAAAAAATGCATTTTCTTGCGCAAGACGGGCGGTAAATGACGCTGTACTTACTGTAGAAGAACTACCAGAGCAATTGGCAGAAACTGTAAAGGTATAGCTAGAACCTTTTGATAAACCACCTACTGTTGCACTTGTAGAAGTAACCGTGCCAGAGGCATAAAGCTGTACTCCAGAATACACATTTACATCATAACTAAGCGCCCCAGAAACTGTGTTCCAGCTTAAATTAGCCTCTCTTCCACCTTTTCTACTAGAGGCAGTAAGGCCAGTTGGAGGATTGCAAGCATTTGTATTTTGGCAAGGTTGGCAATCAGGGCCACCACAATCAACGCCGGTTTCGTTGCCATTTTGAATGCCATCAAAACAAGTTGGCGCAGGCGGGTTGCCGCCACCGCCACCTCCTGTACCACAACCGTTAGAATTCAATAGCGTAGCACGCGCACCGCTGGCATCAAAGAGTGCACGCATGCGTGCAGTTTGTCCTAATGTGAATAAATTCATGCAGCCATCATCGCTATAATCCATATAGTTCTGAAACATATCTGGCAGGTCATTTCCCTTGTTTCTACCCTTTGGGCTACAACTATTTGGGCCTGGATATATACATGGTGAACCTGTATAATTTGGTCCACCCGCCAAAGGCGTATCATTTACAAAGTCATCCACACTACATCCGCCATCACCCCAAATATGCCTTAAGTTCAGCCAATGACCTACTTCGTGGGTTGCTGTTCTTCCTAAATTAAATGGTGCAGTTGCCGTACCGTTTGTTCCGAAATAGCGATAGTCGATAACCACCCCATCAGTAGCAGCAGAACCACCAGGAAATTGCGCATAGCCAAGAATATTATTACCAATGGTGCACACCCAAATATTTAAGTAGCTATCACTTGGCCAAGCATTTACACCGCCTTGTGAGGCGAATTTAACTGCATTATTAGTTCCAAAAGATGTTGCGTTTGTAGCGGTACGTGTTATACCTGTTGTGGTATTGCCTTGAGGATCTACACTGGCTAAACAGAATTCAATTTGCACATCTGCTGCTACGCTCGTAAAGTCGCTGGGTGTATTAAAACGATCTGCATTTAAACGTCTAAAATCTTCATTTAATACTGCAATCTGTGATAAAATCTGTGCGTCAGAAATATTCTCGATAGATGTTCTATACACCACATGAACCACTACAGGAATGGTTATCACCCCTGTAACCTCCTTATTATTTTCTACAAAAAAGCGCGTTTGGGCTTCAATGGCCTCCATGTTTTCCATGAGGTTTGGGTCTTGCTTCATCATTTCTTGAAGCACTTCCATCGTGTTACAAGTGCGCTGTGCGTAACCGGTTAACGCTAGCATCGCCATAAACACAAAAAGTAGATTTTTTCTCATTATCTGATTGTTTGTTTGTTGGAGGATAAAAAAGCGTAATTTGATTCTAATAAACAATAGCACAAAAGTATTCCTAGCCTGATGAAACCTATTATGATCTTGTGGGATTGTTTAACGGTTGATATGAATAGCGTTTTCAAAAAAACAAATTCCCTACTTCAACCCTAAATAGATACAACAATAAATATGTGGATTTCGCGTAAGCATTACTTGCCTTTACAAATTTAAAACTCCAATTAGTGCCAAAGCAGCCACCCCAATACCACCCAAAAGAAGAACGGTTAAACGTTATTAC
>CAYQDW010000064.1:0-13270 GCA_964416385.1 uncultured Cryomorphaceae bacterium
TTGGGGTTAAATGCCGTAACCTGTCCGCTGGCATTGATATGTGCAATACGGTTACGCGCAATACCGCCAACTTCCGTAAAATCTCCCCCAATATACCAGCCACCATAACCATCAGGTATGGCTGTATATAAAGATCCATTCGGTTTGGCAAAAGCAAGATTGGGTAGTGCAGTATTGTCATTTATAGCAGCGCCATAGGGCACAGCCAAACTTACTTTGGTAAAGCTACCACCAAGATAGATGATATTGGAAACAGGGTCTTCAACAATGGCATTAACCGTTCCGTTGGTTTGCCAAAATTGTTCTTGTAGTTGGAGATCTTGTGCACCTCCAAATTGCCACATTGCTATGGCATAAAGAAACATGTAAATTTTCTTCATATGGTGATTTATTTTTGGTTATCATCATTTGTAAAAAATCATTGCTAAATAAAAAAAAATATTGAACACCCCGTTTTAACATTTTGTAAACAAAAAAACCCCGCATATAGCGGGGCTTCTAACCAAAATTATTGTGTTTTTATTTCTTGAGCAGATTACGTGCAATCACCAGTTTTTGTATTTCGCTGGTGCCTTCACCAATGGTACAAAGCTTAGAGTCTCGCCAAAATTTTTCTGCGGGGTAGTCTTTGGTGTAACCATAACCACCGTGTATTTGTATGCCTTCTTCAGCAACTTGCACACAAATTTCGCTGGCGTAATATTTAGCCATAGCACTTGCCTGAGTAACGGGTTTGCCATCATCTTTAAGCATACCAGCATGACGCGTCATTAGCTCAGCACCATGAACTTTTGTGGCCATATCGGCCAGTTTAAAGCTAATGGCCTGAAATTTCGCAATGGCTTGACCAAATTGTTCGCGTTCTTTGCTATAGGCCAGGGCAGCATCTAACGCACCTTGTGCAATACCTAAACTCAGGGCAGCAATAGAAATTCTACCACCGTCTAATATTTTCATAGACTGGATAAATCCATCGCCAACAACGCCTAAAACATTTTCTTCTGGCACACGGCAATTTTCAAAAAACAGGCAAGCTGTTTCGCTGGCGCGCATACCCACTTTGTTTTCTTTTTTACCTGCACTAAAACCAGGTGTTCCTTTTTCAACAACAAAGGCGGTCATGCCATGACTGTCACCTTTTTCGCCTGTGCGGGCAATAACAACGGCTACATCACCACTTATGGCGTGGGTAATAAAATTTTTAGAACCATTAAGCACCCAAGCATTGCCATCTTTAACAGCAGTGGTATTCATGCCACCTGCATCGCTGCCTGTGCCCGTTTCTGTGAGGCCCCAAGCGCCAATCCATTCGCCGGTAGCAAGTTTTGGCAACCAGCGCATTTTCTGCTCTTCGTTGCCAAATTGCAAAATATGTCCGGTGCACAAGCTGTTATGCGCTGCTACACTTAAGCCAATACTGCCACATACGCGGGCTATTTCTTTAATTACAGAGATGTATTCTTGGTAGCCAAAGCCAGAACCGCCATATTCATGCGGTACCAAAACACCTAAAAAACCGAGTTGCCCCAGGGCTTTCATGGTTTCTACGGGAAAGACCTGTGCCTCATCCCATGCCATTACATGTGGTTTAATATGCTTTTGTGCAAAATCTTTTGCACTTTCTTCAATGAGCTTGATTTGCTCTTTGCGTTCTTCTGTTAGGGTTTCTAACATTTTTTAAGGGGTTTTATTTGGGGATTTGTGCGTGCAAAAATATCAAACTCGCACACGCTTTATGTTAACTTAAAGCAAAGAGAAAAGTTTATCAACCAATCTTATGAAATGCGTCTTACACAATCATTTTCCAGTTTATACTGCTGCCCGCTTTCTTCACAGGTTGCATTACCCTGGGCATCAAATTGTAGGCGATGACCATATTCACTAATCCAACCAATTTGCCTTGCCGGATTACCAACGACTAAGGCATAATCAGGAATTGTTTTAGTAACCACTGCACCAGCGCCTATAAATGCATATTTACCGATATCATGGCCACATACAATGGTGGCATTGGCACCAATAGATGCCCCTTTTTTAACCACTGTTTTTGCATATTGACCTCTGCGCACTACAGCGCTGCGCGGATTAGTTACGTTGGTAAAAACGCAGCTTGGCCCTAAAAAAACATCATCCTCGCAGGTAACACCTGTATAAATAGAAACATTGTTTTGCACCTTTACATTTTGGCCCAAGTTAACCTCTGGTGAGATGACCACATTTTGGCCAATATTACATTTTTGACCAATAACGGCCCGCGGCATGATATGACTAAAATGCCAAATCTGTGTGCCTGCACCAATGGTAGCGCCATCATCAATTACAGCTGTTTCATGGGCAAAATATTCCATAAATACGTTTTAAAGGTTTATTAATCGGTTTTCGAAAGTAATTTTTTTGATGGTGCTAGAGACCAACAATTCGAGCGACTACAGAACTTTTTTATCTTACGCCCTAATTAACGCACAAATTACAATCAATCATGAAAAAAATTCGCATTCTTTCATTAGATGGTGGTGGTATTCGCGGCATTTTGCCGGGCACCATATTAACCTACATTGAACAACGTCTTAGAGAAGAAACGGGAAACACCAATGCTTCAATTGGCCAGTATTTTGATTTTCTTGCTGGAACAAGTACTGGTGGCATTCTCAGTTTGATTTATGCATGCCCAGATGAAAATGGTAATTATAAGTTTACAGCAAAGCAAGCCTTAGACCTCTATTGTCAAAAAGGTGGAAATATTTTTGAATTAACCTTGGGCCGAAAAATACGGACGCTAGGTGGGCTTACGGATGAAAAATACAGTGCCCAAGCCATTGAACAAGAACTCTACACCTATTTTGGCAACACACGCTTGAGCCAAGCATTAAAACCTTGTTTAATTTCTAGCTATGATATCGAAAAACGTCAAGCTAAATTTTTTACAAGTTCAGATGCGCTTGCCAATAATGACGATTTTGAATTTCGCGATGTAGCGCGCGCAACATCTGCGGCACCAACGTATTTTGAACCCGCACACATACTGTCTACAACACAAAAACCTTACGCCCTAATTGATGGGGGTGTATTTGTAAACAATCCAGCACTATGTGCTTATGCAGAAGCGCGTACAACAAATTTTGCCGAGGTATTAAATGACCCTAAAAAACCAACAATGCCAACTGCAGGGCAAATGCTCATTGTTTCTATTGGCACGGGCTCGGTTAAAAAATCATACCCTTTTGATGATTTTAAAGATGCTGGTATGGCAAAGTGGATTAAGCCGCTTATTGATATCATGATGAGCGGAAATGCCGAGACTGTTGATTATCAACTTAAGCAGATTTTTGGCACACTAAAACCAAAAGATAATGCCGACTACTATCGTATAGAACCGATTTTAGACAAGGCAGATCCAGAAATGGATAATGCTGAACAAGAAAATTTAGACAAACTTTATGCTGCTGGGCAAGCATCTGTAGCGCTTTATAAAGATCAGCTTGATGACATTGTTACCAAGCTTATTGAGAATCATTAATCTACTGTAAATATGATGCCCAGAATAACCTTAGCACAGCAAATTCTCAAGGATGCTGGCTTTTATACCGGAGCTGTAGATGGCATTGCAGGTGCAGAAACCAAAATTGCACTTGCTAAATTTCCGGGTATACAAACCTCCTGGAGTCTTAATAGACAAATTATAGCCTGTATTCAATTGGCTTGTAAAGCTACCGGATTTTCACCTGGCCCTATAGATGGCTATTGGGGGCCAAGCACGGCAAATGCCGTTGAAGAATACCTCTATTTTAAAGAAAATAATGTGGCGCCAATTTCTTGGCGACCAGAAGAACGGGATTTATCTAAGCCCAGCCCTTGGCCAAAAGCCTACACACCAGAATTTGATAAATTTTACGGGCCCGTTGGTGATCAAAATCTGGTGCGGATTGCATTGCCTTATACCATGAAGTTAGCATGGAATACTGACCAAAAGGTAAATTCATTGCGCTGCCATAAGCTTGTAGCTGAAAGTGCGAAAGCCGTATTTGGAGAGGTTTTAAAGCAATATGGCCAACAGCGTATAAGTGAACTGAGGCTAGACTATTTTGGTGGATGTTACAATAAACGCCCCATTAGAGGCGGAACCAAATGGAGTATGCACAGCTGGGGCATCGCATTTGACTTTGACCCGATGCGGAATCAACTAAAATGGGGCCGTGACCGCGCAAATTTTGCCAAACCCGAGTATGAAACATGGTGGCAAATTTGGGAAGATCATGGTTGGACAAGCTTAGGAAGAGAGCGTAATTTTGATTGGATGCATGTGCAAGCTGCTGGCATTTAAAATAATATTTTAACCTTTAGATAATATATTTGCTCCGATTGCGTTTTGCAATCACCTACTAGATTTTTGCACGTGACGTTAGCTAAAGGCATTATTCAAGCTGCGGCTATAGGTTCCTTAACTGGCATCTTATTAGCCACCATTACTTTGTTTTGGTTAAATCCAGGCAGTTCTTTTTATCTGCCATTGATGGTTGCATTTTGGTGGCTCGTAATTTTTGGTAACAACTTATGGCACGCTTATATTCTTAGTAACCAACGCTTATCTAGTTTAACCCGTTTTGGATTTCAATTCGCGCATGCTCTTCTTGCCGCTGCAGTTTACTTTGGCATAGACAGTTTTAATACAGGTTTTAATACCAACAACCTTGCTATAGCAAGCACCCCCATCTACTTACAAGCTGATATAGCACAAGGGGTTAACCATGCACTAGCCAATTCTGACCTCATAGTTGTGGTAGCCTTTGTTTTAAGCTTAACCACAAGCGGTTTACTCTACTCTATTTTATCTCGGCCTGGCGCAAAATAAAAAAGGGAGCTTTCACCCCCTTTTTACTGCTTATTATTTCATCAGCTTTTTATATCTAAACTTCTTGGGCTCTGTATGGCCTAAGCGCTTCTTCTTGTTTTCTTCATATTCAGAGAAAGAACCTTCAAAGTAATACACCTGGCTATCGCCTTCAAATGCCAAGATATGGGTACATACGCGGTCTAAAAACCAACGGTCGTGACTAATTATTACGGCACAGCCAGCAAAATTATCCAAAGCCTCTTCAAGTGCACGAAGCGTATTTATATCTAAATCGTTTGTGGGCTCATCCAGCAACAGAACATTACCACCTTCTTTTAGCGCCATTGCCAAATGCAAGCGGTTACGTTCCCCTCCAGAAAGAACACCAGCTTTCTTGCCTTGATCTGCACCAGCAAAGTTGAATCTACTGAGGTATGCACGTGCATTTACCAGCTGGCCGCCCAGCTCAAACTGCTCTTGACCATCGGCTATGATTTCATAAATGGTGCTTTCTGGCTTTATTTTTTCGTGGCTTTGATCTACATAGGCTATTTTAACGGTATCACCGGTACTAAAGGTACCTGCATCTGGCTGCTCTTGACCCATAATCATTCTAAAAATGGTTGTTTTACCCGCGCCATTCGGGCCAATAATTCCAACTATACCAGCGGGCGGCAATGAAAAATTAAGGTCTTCATACAACAGCTTTTCACCATATTGTTTTCGTACATGCTGGGCTTCAATAACATGCGTGCCTAAGCGTGGTCCCGGAGGAATAAAAATTTCAAGACGCGCTTCCTTCTCTTTTTGCTCTTCATTTAAGAGTTTGTCATAACTACTTAGTCTCGCCTTGCTCTTAGCTTGTCTGCCTTTGGGGTTCATACGCACCCACTCTAACTCTCGTTCAAGTGTTTTTCTGCGTTTGCTAGCCTGCTTTTCTTCTTGTTCTAAACGTTTTGTTTTTTGGTCTAGCCAGCTACTATAATTACCTTTCCAAGGGATGCCTTCACCCCGATCTAATTCTAAAATCCAACCAGCTACATTATCAAGGAAGTAACGGTCATGCGTTACGGCAATCACCGTACCTGCATAACGCTGCAAATGTTGCTCTAGCCATAAAATGCTTTCTGCATCCAAGTGGTTTGTGGGTTCATCAAGCAATAAAATATCTGGATTTTGAATTAACAAACGGCATAATGCTACACGCCTGCGCTCACCACCACTCAATACAGATACAGGTGTATCACCTTCAGGGCAATTTAATGCATCCATAGCGCGATTTAGCGTGGTGTCTAATTCCCAAGCATTGGTAGCGTCAATACGGTCTTGTACTTCAGCCTGCCGATTCATGAGTTTTTCCATTTTATCGGCATCCTCATAATATTCGGGCAAGCCGAATAGATCATTTATTTTATTGTACTCATCTAAAAGCGCTACAATATCGGCCGCGCCTTCTTTCACAATCTCAATAACCGTTTTATTCTCGTCTAAAACAGGCTCTTGAGGTAAAAAGCCAACGCTATACCCAGGCGAAAAAACAACATCACCTTGATAATTCTTCTCTAAACCTGCGATAATTTTTAATAGGGTGCTTTTTCCTGAACCATTTAAACCAAGTATCCCGATTTTTGCACCATAGTAAAAACTCAGGTAGATATCTTTGAGAATAGCTTTATTATTGTTGGGGAGTACTTTACTCACCCCGACCATAGAAAATATGATCTTCTTATCGTCTGACATGTTTACTTAGTTTAGGGCGCAAATTTCGTTTTTTATCTAAATCAATTGCGGTGCTGTATATACGCCTTTTAGGAAGTTTATTTTTACTTGGCTTTGGTCTTTTGGCTAATGCGCAAACCTCAGATTCCATTGTTATTTATGGCGAGGTAGTCTCGCAAGACAGTACCAAGCGCCTGCCCAATACACATGTGATTAACAAATCAAGCTTTGCGGGCACCATTACAAATGGCTTAGGTGAATTTTTGATGCGCGCTAATGTGGGCGATACAATTGTTTTTAGCAACATAAGCTATCAATTTTACTACTATACAGTAACCGGAAATGAAGAAAACAAATTGACCATACAGCTACAAACGCGTAATTATTTATTGGATGAAGTGAGCATTACCGCTTATAAGCTTACCAGCAATGACCCAAAACCAATGGCCATTGGTGAGCCAATGATTCCGCGAAATGAAGACTTAAAAACGCCCGAAGCACTCGCACCTACTATTGCCAATCCTGTGGATTTTTTGTACTATTTGTTTTCACGAAGGCCCAAACAACTAGAAAAATTACGCGAATTATACCAACAAGACTATTACAAACGCAAATTACAAGAAGGTAACAATCGTGATATTTTAGTAGAACTTACGGGTTTGCCCAAAGAAGAGTTAGCTGCATTTATGTTTTACTGCAAGTATGCTGATACATACATTAACACCCTAAATGACTATGAATATTTGTTGAGTTTGCTGTCTTGCTACGAACAATATGAACGAGAAAAAGCTGTTGAGCAAATTTTAAAAGAGCAGGAGGTAGAACAACAAATGGAGTTCCAGAACCAACGTTTCAAAGATGACGACTAATTAAATGGTGTTTGGGTAGCGCTTAGCGCTATAGTCTCTAATTTCTTCCTTAAGTATTTTTATTTCTTGACCAACCTTAATATTGGTGTTGATGCCATTCCACTCCATAAGATTTTCTGGAGAAACCCCTGGGAACTGTTTTGCAATACTCCAAAGTGTATCACCATTTTTAACTTTATAAGAAATATAATCACCCTCTTTAAGTACTACCGGGGTTGGGGTTGGTTTTTGTTTTTGGCCAGAAGCTGGAGCAGCGGGAGTTGTTGTATGTGGCGCACGTTGGTTGCCATAAACCAATAGCTTCTGACCTGCATAAATTAAATCGCCACGCAAATTATTCCAGGATTTAAGCTCAGAAACGCCAACACCAAAATGTGCTGCAATTTTACCGAGGTTATCACCATTACGCACACGATATGTAGTGGCCTTACTTGGATCTGGTTGATTATTCTTTGCTTTTTCTTTGGCTTGTGCCAATTTGGTAGATTCTTCTTCTACCCTAGCCTGGCTTAATAAAACAACATCTTCTTCTGTTTTACGCAGGTTTTCTGCGGCAATTGGCGTAAGCTTTATGGCTTTCTTAGCAGGAATTACACCACCGTGCAATTCAGGGTTCAAGGCTAAAAAGTCTTTCTTAGGGATACCCGTATTTTCAACCAGCACATCAATCAACATAAAAGCCTTACTGCGAACTTCTTTTATATCTCCAAAAAAATGATTTATTGCGAATTGTTCGGCTGTGGCATAAACGCTCTCCTTTAAAACAACTTTTAAGGCGCGTAATGCATCATACAATGAATCTCTGTCGTGTACATGATTTGGTCTTGTAACTGCTAGCGGAGATTCTACAAATGCCTGCATCCATGCTTTGGGTTGGTGGCAAAATTGTTTTTGCAAATCTTTTACGTATTGCATCGCAGCAAGCGTGGCACGCTCAAAGTCGAGGCGTTCATCAACATACGAATCTACGCGAAGACCATAACGAACGGCTACAGGATATGAAAGACGCCACCATCCCGCCCTGCCATAAAGGTCTGCTGCCATTGGTTGGCCACCAGACACAAAAACAAGCAGGTGCGAAAGGGTATCAACAAAGCGAATAAGCTCATTATTAGGTAACTGGCTAACCTGGTGCTGCAAAGCTGCGTTGATTAATTGCAAACTTGCATCAGGAGAAACCGTAGGGGCTTTTAGGATTTGCTGGGCACTGGCTCCAATAGGCTTAGCAGGTTCTACACCAAGAACTCCTGCCCAATAGGCATTGCTTTCTGTGATGGTAGCCCAAGGCATAGCATTACCCATTAAACCCGAAGAATAGCCAAAGAGCAACAAAACAATTGACAAAGCTTTCATAGGCATTAAAAGTAGAAAAAGCACGCCAAGTTCTTATGCCTTTGTAAAAAAGAGTTAACCACCAGTTGTTTGTGATTACACGGGTGTAGCAAATAAGTCATATGCTTCTGCAGCATCTATATGCACCTGAACAAAATCACCAATTCTAAGATAATGCGCTGTGGCATCTATGTACACCTCATTGTCAACGTCAGGCGAATCAAATTCTGTTCTACCAATAAAGTAATCGCCTTCTTTACGATCTATGAGAACCTTAAAAGTTTTACCAACTTTTTCTTGATTTATCTCACTGCTTATTTCACTTTGCAAAGCCATAACTTCATCTGCACGCTCCTTTTTAATGTGCTCTGGCACATCATCTACTAATTTATAGGCGTGGGTATTTTCTTCATGGCTATAAGTAAAAACACCTAAACGCTCAAAGCGCTGCGACTTTACCCAGCTTTTTACCAATTCAAAATCTTCTTCCGTTTCTCCAGGATAGCCAAGAATTAATGTAGTTCTAATGGTTATACCGGGAACTTTTTCGCGCATCATGTCTAGCAAACGATTGGTTTTTTCCATCGTTGTACCTCTGCGCATACTTTTTAAAACAGGGTCTGCAATATGTTGAAGCGGGATATCTATATAGGAACACACTTTCGGTTCTTCGCGGATAATATCAAGCACATCCTCTGGAAACCCAGTGGGAAAAAGGTAATGTAGTCTAATCCATTCTATGCCATCAACCTTTACCAGCGCCTTAAGTAACTTAGAAAGTGCACGTTCCTTGTAAAGATCTAATCCATAATATGTTAAATCTTGCGCGATGAGAATTAATTCCTTAACGCCCTTTGCTGCAAGTTTTTGCGCCTCCGCAACTAATTCTTCAATAGGTTTACTCTTATGGCCTCCGCGCATAAGCGGTATTGCACAAAAAGAACAAGGCCTATCGCAACCTTCAGATATTTTTAAATAGGCATAATGTCTAGGCGTAGTAGTAAGCCTTTCGCCTACAAGTTCATGCTTATAATCTGCACCCAAAGCCTTTAACAACAGGGGTAAATCTCTTGTGCCAAACCACGCATCAATATCAGGTATTTCCTTTTCTAATTCTGGCTTATAACGCTCAGAGAGGCAACCTGTCACAAAAACCTGGTCTACATCACCCGCTTCTTTCTTTTGTGCATAATGTAAAATGGTGTCTATGCTTTCTTGTTTGGCGTTGTCTATAAAGCCACATGTATTTATAACAATAATTTTACCTTCATCTTCCTCGGCAGCTTCATGTGTTACTGATTTACCATTTGCCTGTAACTGCCCCATGAGCACTTCACTGTCATAGATGTTTTTTGAACATCCGAGGGTAACAACATTTATGGTGTTTTTTTTATAAGAGCGTGTTCGCACGATATGGAATGATTAATGTGAAGGTTGGCTTTTCTTAATTAAAAAAGCTATCTATAAACTCAGTCTTATTAAAAACCTGAAGATCGGTAAGCTTTTCTCCTACCCCTATATACTTTACAGGGATTTTAAATTGATCTGAAATCCCAATAACAACACCACCTTTGGCAGTACCGTCTAATTTGGTCAATGCAAGTGCTGTTACTTCTGTGGCTTTGGTGAATTGCTTAGCTTGTTCAATGGCATTTTGGCCGGTACTCGCATCAAGTACAAGCAATACCTCATGTGGCGCATCTTCAATAACCTTTTGCATTACACGTTTCACTTTGGAAAGCTCATTCATAAGGTTAACCTTATTGTGAAGTCTACCTGCGGTATCAATAATAACGACATCGGCATCTTGCTTAACCGCGCTTTGTAAAGTATCAAAAGCTACAGAAGCCGGGTCACTTCCCATACTTTGCTTAACTATTGGCACATCAACACGCGTACTCCACACTGTAAGTTGTTCTATTGCCGCTGCGCGAAATGTATCTGCAGCGCCAAGAACTACCTTCTTACCTTGCTGTTTAAATTGGTATGCCAACTTGCCGATGGTTGTTGTTTTGCCTACGCCATTAACCCCTACTACCATGATAACATAAGGCTTTTTACCTTGAGGAACAGCAAAGGAAGTGTAGTCTGAAGTATTATTCTCTGCCAACAAACTCGCTATTTCATCACGTAATATGTGATTTAGCTCAGATGTATTGAGATACTTATCGCGCGCCACACGTTGTTCTATGCGCTCAATAATTTTAACGGTAGTTTCTACGCCTACATCTGCGCCAATGAGCACTTCTTCTAACTCATCCAGCACATCCGCATCTACCTTGTCTTTACCAACAACAGCTCTACTGAGTTTTGAAAAGAGATTCTCTTTTGACTTTTCTAAGCCTTTATCTAATGATGCTTTGCTTTCACGCGAGAAGATGTGCTTAAATAAACTCATAAGGGATGATATTAAACAAAAAAAGCCACTTTCAGGTGAAGGTGGCTGGAAATACGTTTTTAAATAATGAACTAGCCTTTGATAAACTCAGCTGCTTGATCTTTATTAATTACTTTTTCTTCAAAAACATATGCTCCGGTTTTGGGCGACTTTACCGCCTTGATAACCTTAGTGAACATATTAGAAGAACCTTCTTTCTTTAGTGTTGCTACAACTTTCTTAGCCATTTTCTTTCAGTATTACTTGATTTCTTTATGAACAGTCATACGCTTAAGGATGGGATTGTATTTCTTCATCTCCATACGATCTGGCGTGTTCTTTTTATTCTTGGTAGTAATGTAACGCGAAGTACCTGGCATACCGCTCTCTTTGTGCTCAGTACACTCTAGGATTACCTGGATTCTATTGCCCTTCTTTGCCATGATTCACTTCTTTATTTGGTAAGAAAACCATTCTCTTTAGCTTCTTTAAGAACCGCAGAGATACCTTTCTTATTAATTGTCTTTAATGCTGATGTGGATATCTTAAGCGTTACCCATCTATCTTCTTCTGGAATATAAAAACGCTTCTTGGTAAGGTTAGCGTTAAACTTACGTTTGTTCTTTTTATTTGAAAACGATACGTGATTACCCGTCATCGCTTTTTTACCAGTCAACTCACAAACTCTAGACATCTTATTATAGCTTGATTTATCTTCTCAAAAATCGGGTGGCAAAATAACAGAATCTTTTTTACTTCACCAAGCAGAATTTTATACCTGCAAAAGTTATTTCATAATGGAAACTGTACCGTGTTTTGTAAACTCTTCACCCTTACGATCACGGTACGTAATAATGTAGGCATAGGCCCCATCCTGCACATAGCGGTCTTCAAAAGTACCGTCCCAACCCGCAAGGATATCACGAGAGTGGTACAAGATATTACCGAAGCGATTAAAAATCTTTATTTCATAATATGTAATGTTGGCTCCCTGTACTTTAAAAACGTCATTCTTAAAGTCGCCATTGGGTGTAAAAGCCGAAGGCACCCAAACACTGCTTATCAATCCTGAGTCATCAATGTCTTCACATTCTACAACGTTTATGGTAATGCTATCTACACTTGCATACTTGCAATAACCTATTTCTAGTTTGTATTTAGCCGTGTCTGTTGGACTAACGAACACCGTTGTGCCAGTTTGATTGGTACTCCAGCGGGGTAAAAAGGGAAATATTAGCGTAGGCGCATCTAGGCTTAAACTAGCAGAACCAACCATTTGTCCTGTTGCACCAGATGTTGAACAATCAATTATTGTTGGTGCGCTATTGTCATTCATATCCCAATACCCAACCAAATTATTTACTGTATTTGGGTTAATGTGCGTAGTACTTCTAGACGTGATTTCTCCTGTTGTTAATGCCTTATTCCAAATACGTACTTCATCTATGTAACCATTAAAATTCTGAAGCGGAGATCCGGCAACATTTGCAGCGCCAATGCGCAATAAATCAATGTTATCTACATTACCAACCGTTGACATATTTGCGTCATTATCAAAGGCACCATCTGTGTAGATTGTTATTTTATCATCACGATCAAACACAACTGCAACATGGTGCCAATTGCCATCTGCCACATTGGTAAAGCCGTTAACCGGAACAACTGTTGTACCATCACTGGCAGAAGCTATGATAAAACCTGCGGACATCCATACGCCAAAACTTGGTGTAGTTGCATCGCCTTTAGATACAATGGCCATAAGTGGCGAAAGCGATGATGTTTTAATGAAGAATTCAATAGAAAAGTCTGTTGCTCCACCAAAAGAAAATCCTGGTGAATTAGGCACATTTACCAATTCATCTATACCATTTAACAATAGTGAAGAGTTGTTTGGCAAATCATACTGTACATTGAGTTCTACCTCATCATTGGGGCAGATGTCATTTGTACTGGCCGAAATAGTAGGATTGAGACGTTGTGTGTAAACCTGGGCATATGTACTGATGCAGCACAAGCTCATCAAAAGCACTAAAAATTGAACCTTACGCATGTACCTATTGATTCTTAGGGGCCGAATATAGAAAAAATGATACTGACAGCGTGCAGTTAGATGAGTATGGTGCACACATATTTGTGTTAACG
>CAYQDW010000065.1:0-13188 GCA_964416385.1 uncultured Cryomorphaceae bacterium
GGTTTTGTTTTAGACAGCGGTCCGGACGGGACTCGAACCCGCGACCCCATGCGTGACAGGCATGTATTCTAACCAACTGAACTACCGGACCAAAATCAAGTATTGTTTTAACAACTTTGGCAACAGCCAAATCAGCTTAAAGCTGCTTGTTTTGTAATGTTCGTTTTGTATTCGCTGTGTAAAGAACTGCGTTTTCTAACGCGGCTGCAAATGTAAATTAAATTCAATTTTAAGCAAGCGTTGCGAAAAATTTTCTGAACTCAATTTAACTTTTGCCGTTTGCGCAAATATGCCAGTAAAATTTTGTCGAACCCTTGGTTGATATCTGCCTCTATTAAATCTATGCGATACTGCGTGCAGCGCAATTTTAATTGCTGCATACGCTGTTTGCTTTTGGCTATAAAAGCCTCTTTAACTTCGGCGGGTGTTAGTTTAATCTGCCTACCGGTTTCCATATCAACAAAGCGATATGGTCTGTTTTCAAAGTTAAATGTTTGCTCTAAGTCATGATCTGTAACATGAAAAAGAATCACCTCGTGCTTGTTGTATTTAAGATGCTGCAGCGCTTCAAACACTTTTTCTTGGGTATTCTGATCAGATTGTATCATGTCAGAAAACAAAATAACCACACTACGCCTGTGCAAACGCTCTGCCAGTTGGTGCAATGTGGTGGTAAGGTCTGTGGTAGTTGCGCTTACCCCCTGCTTTAACTGCAAAAGTTCACTCAATTGGGCATACAAGAGCAACTGATGCCGCAAGGTGTTACTAGCCTCTGAGTGAAAATCAATCTTACTATTAAAGGTGGTTAGGCCCGTGGCATCGCGCTGGCGGCGCAACAAGTTGATTAAAGCGGCTGCGGCATATACAGAAAAGCCGAGTTTATTAAGGTCATTGATGCTGTTTGTGCGCGCTTGCGGAAAAAGCATTGAGGTGCTGGTATCTATCACCAAACGGCAACGTAAATTGGTTTCCTCTTCATAGCGTTTAACAAACAGCTTGTCTGTTCGCGCAAATAATCGCCAATCAATATGGCGTGTAGATTCTCCTGTGTTGTATAGGCGATGCTCTGCGAATTCAACGCTAAAGCCGTGATAAGGCGATTTATGCAGCCCCGTGATAAAACCATCTACAATTTGTTTGGCCATAAAATCAAGGCGCTCAAAATCTCTAACTTGTTGCTGGTTAAATGTAGACACGCGTGCTTAGGCTTTTAATTTTTGATGGCTGAAAATAAAAAAACCGCCTCGGATTGAGACGGTTTTTGATTTTTAAAATAGGCTTTATAAATGTGCCTTTAATTTGTCTTCTAAAACATTCTTTGGCGCAACGCCAACTTGCTTATCAACAATTTGTCCGTTTTTAAAGATAAGTAACGTAGGTATGTTGCGGATGCCAAATTGGGCAGCTACGTTGTGATTTTCATCAACATTTACTTTGCCTACTACGGCTTGGCCGTCATATTCTGTGGCCAATTCTTCTACAATCGGACCTACCATGCGGCAAGGGCCACACCACTCTGCCCAAAAGTCAACTAAAACAGGCTTATCAGCATTTAATACTTCGTTTTGAAAGTTTGCATCAGTTAATTCAAGCGCCATTATACTGTTATTTAAGAGGTTTTTGTTTCACGAAGGGCAAAAGTAATAGTAAAATTGATTTTTGGTACATGAAAAAGCAATCATACAGAGAATACATTTTAGGTGATGCTTAGCTCTACAAAGCGAAGCGCATATACTTCGTCAACAAAAGCCTTACTCAAGTTGATCATGGCTCTTTTTGGTAGCAAACCCACCTCTAGTGCTTGTGAAGCATACATCACTTTTAGCTTTACGCGGTTTTTGCCTTTGTGCTTTTTAAATAAACTTGCCAGCTGCGCCACATTGTTTTCATTTAGGTCTTCTAAGCTCATGCGCATCTCAATTTTACTTTGCAATTCTTCAAATAATTGAGACAACAGTTTTACGTCAGCCACATCAACCACAGTTTCTTTTTCTAGGTTATCTCCAATACGTCTTGTACGTTCATTAATGCGCACCTTGATATAAACCATTTGCTCTGTATCAAAGTAGTGTTTGAATTTTAAATAGCTGTTGGTGAAGAGTTTGAATTCATAATCACCGCTGTAATCTTCAACCTTAAAAATACCCCAACCGTTGCCATTTTGGGCTACCCGATGGTTTACATGGGTTACTATGGCCGCAAAAGAGAATTCAGAACCCACCATTTTATCAATATTGGCCAAGTCTGTTAGCTTGTTGCGCACAAAAAAATTAATTTCATGGGCAAACTCATCCAGTGGGTGGGCACTTAGATACATGCCGTTAATTTCTTTTTCCTTTCGCAAGGCCACCATTCTAGGCCAAGGGTTTACAATGGGCAATGGTGGTTCTGGTAAGCTAACACCAGATTCTTCACCAAAAAGGGAAACCTGGGCATGGTCTTCTGCGGCTTTGTTGTTTTGCGCATAGCGCATAATTTTTTCCAGAAAGGTCTTTCCATCGCCTTCATCTGCAAAGTACATGGCGCGATGTTCATTCTTAAAACCATCAAATGCACCGCCTAGAGCGAGATTTTCTAGTGTTCTTTTATTTACAATGCGTTGCTCTACACGCGCCAAAAGATCAAAAATGCCAGCATACTTACCGTTGGCTTCACGCTCTTCTATGATATGCTCTACGGCTCCCATACCAATACCTTTCATACCGCCAAGTCCAAAGCGGATGGCGCCATCTTGATTTACAGTAAAGCGATAGGCAGATTCATTTACGTCTGGGCCCAAAACTGGCACACTCATACGCTTACACTCTTCCATAAAGAAGGTAACCTTTTTTATATCTGCCATGTTATTGCTCAGCACAGCGGCCATGTATTCTGCCGGATAATGGGCTTTTAAATAGGCCGTTTGATAGGCAATCCATGCATAACATGTACTGTGACTTTTGTTAAAGGCATAGCTTGCAAAAGCTTCCCAGTCTTTCCATATTTTTTCGAGAACCGCCTCGGGATGCCCTTTTTCTGTGGCCTGACTGATGAATTTCGGTTTCATTTTATCAAGCACGGCACGTTGTTTTTTACCCATTGCCTTTCGCAGTACATCGGCCTCACCTTTTGTAAAGCCTGCCAGTTTTTGAGAAAGCAACATAACCTGCTCTTGATAAACGGTGATACCGTAGGTCTCTGCTAGATATTCTTCCATTTCTGGCAGCTCATAGCTAATTTCTTCGTTGCCGTGCTTTCTGGCCACAAACTTGGGTATGTATTCTAGAGGGCCTGGCCGATATAGTGCGTTCATCGCTATGAGATCTGCAAAAACCGTTGGCTTGAGTTCGCGCAAATATTTCTGCATACCAGCACTTTCATATTGAAAAATACCCACGGTTTCTCCCCGCTGAAAAAGCGCATACGTCTCTGCATCATCTAGCGGAAATTGATCTGGATCTAGCACCGTGCCGTGTCTTTTTTCTACCAGCCTAACGGCTTCTTTAATAATGGTTAAGGTTGATAATCCTAAAAAGTCCATTTTGAGCAACCCAGCACTTTCAACCACAGCATTGTCAAACTGGGTACACCACATATCACTGTCTTTTACCGTGCTTACAGGTATCAGCTCTCTAATATCTGTAGGTGTAATAATCACCCCGCAGGCATGTGTGCCCGTATTGCGCACAGAGCCTTCTAAAATACGGGCTTGTTTTAGGGTTCTCGCCTCTAAATCGTCTGCCTCATAAACTCTACGTAAGGTGGAAATAAATTCATAGTCCTCACCATTGTACTTTTCGCGCAAGCCTTTATCATCCTCCTTTAAAACATCTTGCAGCGAGGCGTTATTGGGCACCAATTTTGCCAAGCGGTCTGTATCTGGCAATGAAAGTTCTAATACGCGCCCAGCATCTCGAATAGAAGATTTGGCTGCCATTGTACCATAGGTAATGATTTGTGCCACTTGGCTGCTACCATATTTATCAATAACGTATTGAATAACGCGCTCTCGGCCTTCATCTTCAAAGTCGATATCAATATCTGGTAGTGAAACGCGCTCTGGGTTGAGGAAGCGCTCAAACAGCAAATCATAAGCAATGGGGTCTACATTGGTGATGCCAATGCAATAGGCTACCGCACTGCCGGCTGCAGAACCACGCCCTGGCCCCACAGAAACGTCCATTTCGCGGGCAGCTTTACAAAAGTCTTGCACAATTAGGAAGTAACCGGGATAGCCTGTTTTGGCGATGGTATCTAACTCAAAATCTAGACGTTCTTTAATATCATCAGTGATGGTGCCGTAGCGATTTTTGGCGCCTTCATAGGTAAGGTGGCGTAAATAGGCGTTTTCTCCGCGTTTTTGTCCGTCAATTTCATCTTGCGGGTCAACAAAAGCTTCTGGAATATCAAATTTGGGGAGCAACACCTCACGCTGCAATTCATACATCTCAACCTTGTCCAAAATTTCTTGTGTGGTTGATAGCGCCTCTGGAAGGTCTGCAAACAAGGTGCGCATTTCATCTGCCGACTTAAAGTAAAATTCAGAATTTGGGAAACCATAGCGGAACCCCTTTCCCCGACCAATTGGCGTGCTCTTGCGCTCGTTCTCTTTAATACAAAGCAGCACGTCATGGGCATCATACTCTTCTTTATTGAGATAAAATGTGTTGTTCGCAGCAAAATATCGGATGTTGTGTTTTTTGGCGAAGTCTAAAAGTATTTTATTAACGTGTGTCTCTTCATCCAAGCCATGCCGGTTAAGCTCTAAGTAAAAGTCTTCACCAAAATGCTCTTTATACCAAAGTAAAGCCTCTTCTGCCTGAGCCTCGCCTGTATTAAGTATTAAGCTGGGAATTTCTCCTAACAAAGCGCCGCTAGTAATTATTAATCCTTCTTTATAGGTTAGCAGGAGCTCTTTATCTATACGTGGCACATAATACATGCCATCTAAATAACCGATGCTTGAGAGTTTCGCTAGATTGTGATAACCCGTTTTATTTTTTGCAAGGGCTACGATTTGGTACCCATTATCTTTTTGCCTTTTATCAGTATGATCTTTACATAAATTAAATTCACAACCAATCACGCCTTTAAATGGATATGGCTTTAATGCTTCGTTAAGCGTACCCGCCAAAACCGCTTTGTTGTGCTTGTGAACGGGTTCATTAAGCGGAAGTTGCAAAATGGCATTGTTAAAATGAAACGCCCCCATAAGGTTTGCCAAATCAGTAAGCGCAATACCTGGCATGCCATCTTCTACCGCCTTTGCAATCATTTCTTTAACACCGCTTGTGGCCTGTAAAATACTGTACTGTGAATGGTTGTGCAGGTGTGCAAACGGCAAATGATCTACATTTTGTGCTTTTCCAGTTTCGGTAGATAATAGGTCTGAGAGCGCTTCTTGCCGTTTATCTTTAGCTTCTTTAGAGGCCAAGCCAATACGTTTAAATGGCTCGGGATTGTGTTCTTGAAAGGATGAGATAAAAGCCTCATCAACCTGTAATTGTGCGGCAGAAAACTCGCCAATGCGTAAAAGTTCTAGAAAAATACGCGCGGTTGCCTCAACATCAAAAGCGGCATTGTGGGCCTCATCAAATTGTTCATCAAAAAGATGCACGTATAATTCTGTAAGTGTGGGCAGCTTAAAGCGTCCTCCTTTACCGCCTGGAAGTTGGCAAAGTGCCGCTGTATGCTCTGTACAGCTATCAAGTACAATTTTTTCTTGCAGTGGGGTTAACAAGTTAGCGCGATAAAACTCGCAGCCAACAATATTCATATCAAAAGTTAGGTTATGCCCAACAGCATAGGTAGCCTTTGCTAGTGCTGTATTAAAAATTTCTAAAACCTCGCCTAACGGTCTGCCCTCTTGTTGGGCGCGCTCTGTGCTAATACCGTGTATTTTTACGGCATTAAAGGGGATGTCGTAGCCATCAGGTGTAACAATATACTCTTGGGCCTCTATGAGTTTGCCGTACTCATCATGCAGCTGCCAAGCCAGCTGTACCATTCTAGGCCAATTGTTAGTATCAGTAATCGGTGCGTTATAATTAGACGGCAGTCCGGTGGTTTCGGTGTCGAAGATTAAAAACATGGAAATAAATTTAAGGAAGCCTTGTGCTTGAGTTTACGAAAATAAAAACCCTGTGCGGTTATTAGAAAGTATCACCTTTGAGTTGCTAACAGTTTAAAGCCACCTAACATAAAATCAGCTCTAATTAACTACCCGCGTATATTTCATATTAAAAAAATAGAATCCCTTCGCGTTACACGCAAAAAACAAAACCCTTAATAAATACACTTCGCATCCGATTAAAGCGTTGTATTCTGCACCTGTAGACCTACAAAATAAGTGTGTGCCAAAACACCATAAGTCTTTTAGGTTGTAAATGTATTTTAGCCAAAATCTTATGGGCAAGCCGATAAGTTACTGCGGGTTACGCCTTATTTTTTCTCTGGTGTGCTCGGCATTAAAAAATACCTCATATTTGCGCCCTCAAAATAAATCATTAGCAAACGGGGTTTCGGACCCTTCTAAAACGATTAATGCATGGCAACTAAAATCAGATTACAGCGTCACGGACGCAAAGGCCGCCCAATTTTCCACATCGTAACTGCAGATACACGTGCAAAGCGTGATGGTAAATTCATTGAAAAACTTGGTATTTACAACCCAAATACCAACCCAGCAACAATTGATCTAAACTTTGAAAGAGCATTGTATTGGGTTCAAAATGGCGCACAACCTACTGACACAGCCCGTGCAATTCTGAGTTACAAAGGCGTATTGATGATGAAACACCTTTTAGACGGTGTTAAAAAAGGCGCACACACAGAAGAGCAGGCTGAAGAAAAATTCAACAAGTGGGTTGAAGATAAAGAAGGTCGTATCAACGCAAAACGTGAAGGTCTTGCAGATGCGGTGAGCAAAGCAAGAGCTGCACAACTTGAAGCAGAAGCAGAAGTAAGCAAAAAGCGCGCTGAAGCTTTAGCCGCAGCAAACGCAGAGGTAGCTGTAGAAGAAACTACTGCCGAAGCAGAAGATGCAACAGCTGAAGAAGCTCCTGCTGAAGAAGCACCCGCAGAAACTAACGAAGGCGAATAAATTCGCTGTTCCGGATGCGTATAGAAGACTGTTTCTTCTTGGGCTCAATTAGCCGTACGCACGGTAAAAACGGTGGTTTGGTTGTAAAGCTTGAAACTGACCAACCAGAGAAATACTATACAATGGAATCTGTTCTCGTTGCAATGCACGATGAATTGATTCCATTTTTTATTTCAGAAATTTCCGTTTTAAAAGCAGATCAAATTATTGTAACATTTGAACAGGTAAACTGGGACGAAGCCAAAAACCTGCTCGGCCTTTCGCTGTATCTACCGCTCTCTTTTCTGCCTACCTTAAAAGGCAAAAACTTTTATTATCACGAAGTTGAGGGCTTCGCTGTACGCGATGAACAAGCCGGTGATATTGGTACAGTACAATACGTATTAGATAGTTCTGCGCAGCCTTTATTTGTGATTGATAGGGCGGGTACGGAGATTTTCATTCCTGCTATTGATGAATTTATAGTGGCGATAAACCGCGATGAACGCACCATTTTGCTAAATTGCCCAGAAGGATTGCTTGATGTATTCTCGTCTTGACCGTAAATTTCAACTCACTGCGCGCTATGAAAATCTGCGCCAGCTCTTGGTACATAAAGGTGCCACCTTCCCAAACGTAAAGCTGCTCTCTTACCACCTGCCCAAAACCGCAGGAACGTCTATTTATTTAGCCCTTGAAGAAGCTTATGGCCTACCCCATGTAAAGCGTATTTATGACCCCAAAGATCATGAACCGCTCACAGCCGGCAAACCATTTTGGGTAAATGCAAACACCAAAGTACTGCACGGGCATTTTAGGCCCCACCCCAATCACGTTTTTCAATTTCCGAATGCCAAGCGTATTATTTGGGTAAGAGACCCCATAGAGCGCTGCTGGAGCTTGCTACGGCATTGGCTTAGACTAGAACAAGGTAAGCGCTATGCACTTTTTAAAGAAAGATACATGCTAACCGGAAATGAAACCCCAAAGGCTTTGTTTGACTGTTTGGTGCATGATGAGGATTTTAAAGACATCAGGTTGATGTACCAATCATTTATGGGTAATGTTGCAGCCACCCATTTTGATTTTGTTGGTAGGGCCGAGCATTTTGATGTTGAACTAGAACGCCTGCGCATGATTTTAAAGAAACCGCTATTGCGCAAAGAAGCCAACGTTAATACCAATGATAAAAACCTGCCCTTTAATCCAAAAGAATATTTAGACCTATTTGCATCTGACTATAAATATTTAGAAGACAACTTTGGCATCACCTATACGCCCTAATGCGAATGGTTTAATCTGCCAAAAGCTTGGTATACTCCATCAATTTTAATTAATTTCATCGCGAAACAAGCAAAAAAAGAAACGGGGAAATTCCACATCACTCATGAAGAATCCGTTAGGAAGCCCACAATATGACCCGCGAAATCTACAAGTTGTTTTCATGGCGTTACTTGCTGCACAGGTCTTCTTTCTCTTTCTTGCCATTGTTACGCTGGTAGACCCAAGTTTTACCTATTACATAAAAAATCCACTTTTTACCATCATACCATTAGTTGCTTTGGCGGCTGATGTTTTGGGCAATCGTTTTTTTCAAAACATCTTAACAACGTTAACCACAGCAGATTTAGAAAAGAGTTTTCAACGTTTAGCAACCGCACATTTGGTGCGTTGGGCTTTTGTAGAAGGGGCAACCTTTTTACTTGTTGGAGCATCCATTTACTACAACAATCACTTCTTTAACGTATTTGCAGCGGCCAATATCATCTACTTTATAACCCTGCGCCCGCGCTTATTTACCTTTAACCAAGGCTTGCAATAATGCCCAATCCGTGGTTTAGCTTTAAGCAATTTACCATTAACCATGCCCAATGTGCCATGAAGGTGAGCACAGATGCATGCTTACTTGGTGCGTGGGCGTCAACAAAGCAACCCAAAAATATCCTGGATATTGGTGCAGGCAGCGGGGTTATTGGCTTAATGCTTGCCCAGCGCTATGCCGAGGCGCAAATCACGCTTGTAGAAATTGAACAAGATTGCGCCCTGCAATGCGCAAAAAACATTGCAGATAGTCCGTTTGCTGACAGAGCACAATGCATCCACAAACCCATACAAGCATTTGATACCACGCTTAAATACGACTTGATCGTTTCTAATCCGCCCTATTTTGAAAACGATACCCCAACCATTAAAACAACACGCCAAATGGCACGCCATCATACCACCATGCCACTACGTGATGTTTTTGCCGCAGCCAAACGCTTACTCCGTAGCACTGGCACCTTTTGCTTGATATTACCGGCTCACAGGCAAGATGAAGCCCTCAATATTGGGCAGCAGATGCAACTCTACCCCACAACTTGCTTAGCGGTTAAAAGTTTACCAAATAAACCCGTTACACGCGTTCTTCTGGGTTTTTCTGCACAGCAACAACACATGCAGCAGGCTCACTTAACCATTTATGATACGCCCGGTACTTACAGCGCACAGGCCACCGCATTGTTACGTCCATTCTATCTCCACCTCTAAATAACACCCATACATCAAACAAACCGCAACGCGTACATTTGCCGCCCATGAAAAACATCGCTGTAGCTATTTTAAACTGGAATGGAAAAAAACTCCTTGAGCGTTTTTTACCTAAGGTTTTGGCCCATAGCAGCTCAGAAGCCACCATATATGTTATTGATAATGCCAGCAAAGATGATTCTGTGGCGTGGCTCTCAGAAAACTATCCGCAGGTTAAACAAATACACAACGCCAATAATGCCGGCTACGCGGGAGGTTATAATCAAGCCATACCACATATTGCAGAAGACATTATCATCCTGCTAAACAGTGATATTGAAACCACCCCAAACTGGCTTACACCCATAGCTTCATTATTTGCGCAAAACCCAAACCTCGCTGCTTGCCAGCCCAAAATACGCGACTTAAAAGCGCCCGAAAACTTTGAATATGCAGGGGCAGCAGGTGGATTTATAGATTGGCTTTGCTATCCTTTTTGCCGTGGCAGAATTTTATATGAAGTAGAAAAGGATGCTGGCCAGTACAACCAAACCAGTTCTATTTTTTGGGCTACAGGCGCTGCGCTTGCCGTACGTAAAAGCCATTACAATGCCGTGGGTGGTTTAGATGAATCACTGTTTGCGCACATGGAAGAGATTGACCTGTGCTGGCGCTTTCACCGTGCAAAGTATGATGTGATGTATTGTGCAGAAAGCACCGTTTTTCATCTTGGCGGCGCCACCTTACATGAAACATCACCCCACAAAACCTACCTCAATTTTAGAAACAACCTAATCATCATGGCCAAAAACCTCCCTGACCGGTCGCTGTGGGGCAAGTTGTATATACGGATGGTATTAGATGGCGTTGCGGCGATAAAATTTCTACTCGGTAACCAAGCGCCACATTTTTGGCAGGTGCTACGTGCCCATTTTGCTTTTTATGAAAGACTACCAGCAATTTTGAGAGCACGCCAAACAAGCGGCCCTAAACCGCGCTTAAAGCATCTGCCGGGTGCTTTTAGAGGCACTTTAATTTGGCAGTACTTTATCAGAGGGCATAAAAAGTACAGTGATTTACCCAAACAACTATTTAGGCCATAAGGCAAGCTTCTATGGCTAAGCGGTAACTATTCAGCCCAAAACCGCTGATCATGCCTTTGCATTTGCCACCAATTAAACTGGTATGACGAATTTCTTCGCGGGCAAGAATGTTAGAAATATGTACTTCTATAACAGGTGTTGTTAGCGCGGCAATACAATCGGCAATAGCTACAGAGGTATGCGTATAGCCACCCGCATTAAGGATGATAAAGTCATACGTAAAGCCAACCGCTTGCAGCTTGTTGATCAATTCGCCCTCTACGTTACTTTGAAAATAATCTATTTGCAACGGTGCATAATGCGTTCTCAATGTCTCTAAATAGGCATCAAAAGACAAATCACCATAAATTTCAGGTTCACGCTTACCCAGCAAATTCAAGTTTGGGCCATTTATAATGATCACCTTCATTGTGTACAAAACTGTGGATTAAGACTTTCTGGTGGTAAAGCTACGTTATACAATCAACACTATTTTAGTTTTTAATGCAGTGGACCTCCGCCATAAAAAGCTTTACCATTTACCTAACGCTAGAACGCGGTTTAAGTAAAAACACCGTGCTCAGCTACACCAGCGATCTAAAAAAGTTGATGCAATGGGCAGATGCGCAAGACATCAGCCCTACCCGCCTGAGTACAGATCATATAAGGGCATTTTTTGTACATCTGCATGAGGCTGGTATTTTGGCGCGCAGCCAGGCGCGGCTGCTCTCTACCCTGCGTACATTCTACCAGTTTTTAGTGCTAGAAGAATTGGTTGCCATTGACCCAACAGAGCGCATTGAAAGCCCCCAAGTAGGCCGTGCATTGCCTGATGTTTTAACAGAAGACGATATTAACAGCATTATTGCCGCGATTGACCTTTCGCAGCCGCAAGGCGAGCGCAACCGCGCCATGTTAGAAATGCTATACGGTTGTGGACTTCGGGTATCTGAGCTCATAAATGTGCAATTGAGCAACCTAAGGCTTAATGAAGGATACATCATCGTAACCGGAAAAGGCAATAAACAACGTATCGTGCCAATTAATGGCACTGCCATACGCTATACCAATATTTACCGCGAACAGGTGCGCAACCTGCAATCGCCACAAAAAGGATTTGAAGATGTACTTTTTTTAAACCGAAATGGCAAACAGCTTACGCGCGTCATGGTATTTACCATCATCAAACGTTTGGCAGAAAAAGCGGGAATTAAAAAGCATGTTAGTCCGCATACATTTAGACACAGCTTTGCCTCGCACATGGTTAATAGAGGTGCTAATCTTAGGGTGGTGCAAGAAATGCTGGGCCATGAAAGCATCACCACCACAGAAATTTACACGCATCTTAACGACACCAAACTCAGAGAAACGATAAAGCAATTTCACCCCAGAACCTAGCAAAGGTTATTGGTAAAAGGCCATCTATGGAGATACAAACACCAGAAATTATTACGCTTAAACCGTTTACCCTTGTGGGGATGCACATGACTTGTACCCTAGAAACGATGTCTAGCCCTGTGTTATGGCAGCAATTTATGCCCAAACGCAAGCACATTCCGTGGGTGCTTAATAACCACCATTACAGCGTGCATCTTTATGGCGCTGCCATTTATAACGAATCTTTTTCTGCAGCAACAACCTTTGAACAGTGGGTTGCCTGTGCCGTTACGCAGGTAGATGCTTTGCCAGAAGGCATGGCAGTACTGCCCATGGCCGGTGGCCGCTATGCTAAATTTACACATCGTGGTGTGCATGACACCTTTAAAAATACCATGCAAATGATTTTTACTGAATGGCTGCCCAAAGGCCCCTACCGCCTGGCAGACCGGCCGCACTTTGAGGTGATGACCGAAAAATATCTCGGGATGTCAAACCCCGATTCTGAAGAATACATCTATATCCCCATAAGCTAAAACGCAAACCATGACGCGACTGACTTTCTTACTTTTTGTTTTTATGATAAGTGCTTTTGGCCTGCAAGCCCAATCTTGGGGTGAAGATTGCATAACCGAAAATGAGCGGTATAGACATGCACTGAATGAAGAATTTGCAAACCCAGATGAAAGTCCGCTTACGGCTGATAGTTTAAAAACGTTTAAGGCTTTGCCGTTTTACCCGATTGACACGAATTTTTGCATTGTTACACGATTTGAGCCCATAATCTCAGAACCCTTTGAGATGGCCACCACAACCACCCGAAAGCCCCTGTACAAAGTTTTTGGTAAAGTCACGTTTGTGTTGCTTGGCGATACGCTAACGCTGCATATTTATCAGAACCAAAATCTGATGACGCGTGAAGGTTATGAAAATTACCTCTTTTTGCCATTTACAGATCTAA
This sequence comes from uncultured Cryomorphaceae bacterium, assembly GCA_964416385.1. GTDB lineage: Bacteria > Bacteroidota > Bacteroidia > Flavobacteriales > Schleiferiaceae > JAUHWL01. The sequence continues at coordinate 12,989 of CAYQDW010000065.1, forward strand.
CCAATGGCGAAGAAACCTACCCCGGCGGACGCTATATAGATTTGCGCATACCATTGGGCGAAATGATTACGATTGACTTTAACAAAGCCTATAACCCATACTGCGCATATAACTACAAGTACTCCTGCCCTATTCCACCAGCAGAAAATGCATTACCTGTGCGTATTACGGCAGGTGTTAAGTACCCGTAGGTGGACTTT
>CAYQDW010000066.1:0-13004 GCA_964416385.1 uncultured Cryomorphaceae bacterium
CTTGCTTAATCTACAATGCCCTTGCCGGGCACAAAGCGCTTCCAATAATCCTGTATGGTGGCTTTCATGTCTTTGCGCAAAAGCAAGATACCAATCAGGTTGGGTAATGTCATCAAGGCAATGGCAATACCTGAGAAAGTCCATACGATAGTTGTATCTATAATAGCAGCTAAGAAAAAGCCTATCACGTAGATAATACGATAATAGCGAACATACTTTGAGCCGAACAAAAAGGTAACGCTTCTGTCTCCATAATAGCTCCAAGAGATGGCCGTAGAAAACGCGAATAGCAATAAACCGATTGAAACAATGTACTGGCCATAATTACCAAAAAGGCCGCGATTAAACGCCAGGGCCGTTAATGGCGCGCTATGAATAAGAGATTGCCCTTTTATTTCTACCCCATCAGGCAAGGCAGCAATTCTGCCCTGATGCACCTGTATGACACCGGTAAACGTGTGGTCATATTCTGTGAACACCACATCCTCAGCTACAGAACGGGCATGCAACAACGTAAATTCTGCTGGCAGTTTGCCCTCAGTTAAGGTTAGCTCTCCTGTAAAGAGATCAATTGTACCCTTATCATTGATAAAATTGAACAGCTCTTCATGCTGCGTTGGGTTCGATTCATCGTAGGTGCCATTTAGCACATAGGTATCAGCCAACTGAAAGACATTTTCCGTTTTCTCATTCCAAACACCGCTGCTCAGCAGGGCCATACCGGTGAGGGTACAAATGATGATCGTATCAATAAACGGCTCAAGAATAGCTACCATACCTTCAGAAGCTGGATGCTTGGTACGTGCGGCAGCGTGTGCGATGGGTGCACTTCCTTGGCCAGCTTCGTTACTGAAAAGTCCGCGGTTAACGCCACGATTAAACGCATAAGCTATCGTTGCACCGAGAAAACCACCTGTTGCCGCTGATCCGCTAAAAACATCACTAAAAATGGCAATGAACGAAGGGATTATATTTTCGTAGTTATACAAGATTACGGATAACACACCGATAAAATAAATGATGGCCATAGCGGGCACCAGCTTAGACGTGGTTGCAGCAATACGCTTGATACCGCCAAGAATGATCAAACCTAATAGAACACTTAAAACAGCTCCCGTAAGTATTTCATTAATGCCAAACGTTGCCTTTAAGCTACTGGCAATGCTGTTGATTTGTGGCATATTGCCCGTACCAAAACTAGAAATGATGGTAGCTATGGCAAAGATTACTGCCATCCACTTCATGTTGAGTTTATTTCTCATGTAGTACATGGGGCCGCCACTTGCTGTGCCATCATCTGTAAATTCACGGTACTTATGGCTCAGGGTTACTTCAACAAACTTGGTAGTCATGCCCAAACCAGCGGTAACAAGCATCCAGAATAACGCTGCCGGGCCACCCAGGTGTATGGCAAATGCTACTCCGGCAATATTTCCGGTTCCAACAGTTCCACTCAGGGCAGTTGCAAGGCTTTGAAAGTGCGATGTATCACCAACGGCTTCGGGTTGGTCAAACTTGCCCATAACAATGCGCCATGCCTGGCGGAAATAGCGAATTTGAGGGAAACCGAGGTAAATTGTAAAAAATAAGCCGGTGCCCAGAAGCAGGTAAACAAACCAGGGTGAGCCCCCGATATAGCTATCAATTGTTGCTAACAGGTCATTGAGATCTTGTAGAGACATAAACTTGTTTTAGGATGAGCGAACATAAAAAATCCCCGCCAGTTGGCGGGGTAACGTTTTGTGGAATGTGGGTTTTGATTTTATTGGGTACCCACGGTTGAAGCCGTGGGCTTTTGGTTGAAACCGTTGGCAAAAATTAACTCACCCCACGCCAATGGCATGGCAGGCCCAAACCCCTCTCTTTGGAAGAGATGGGGAGCATTTGGCATAAACAAAAAGCCCACGGCCTCAGCCGTGGGCTATTCTTAAATATTAAACTTTAAATCTTACCTGTTACTGCACCACTATTTTCTCTACTGCGGTTTTGTCTCTGGCTGTTACTTGTAACATGTACACGCCTGTGGCCAACTCTGGTAAGTTTAACACATAGCGGCCACTTGGGTTGGCTGTTTGGTCTTCTGCCAAAATTTGGCGGCCGGTAAGATCTGACAATACCAACTGCACATCTGTAAGATGCTGGGGTTGGTTTTGCACCGCTACTTGTACAAAGGCAGAGGCAGGATTGGGGTAAACGTTTAAGTTAAGTGTGGCTTTTTGTTCGCGGAGCTGGCGCTGGCGTTGTTCTTCTTCAAAACGCAGTTGTGCTTTGCCTGTTAACCCGCTAGCCTTATAATCACTACCGCAAAATGTGTTTAAAAACGCCTGGTCGGTAACAGTTATCGTGTTTTCACCTTGGCCATAGAAGTCTTTTACACGCACTTCTGTATTGGGCAAAAGCTCACCATCTGGTTTTATTCGCGTACCATAAAGTGATTCAAGTACCAAATCATAATTGCCCATTGCACCAACCGTACCTTTTACTAAAATATTCTCAGCACGAACGTACAGGGTATTGCCAATTTGTTCGCTAACTACCTCATCCGTTGGTGAAATGACGTCATTTAGCTCTATAGTACCTGGCGTAAAAAGCATCCAATTGTTATCCATTTCAACAGAGCCGCCTGCGTCTGACATGGCTTCTTGTAAAGAACCGTGTTTTGCTGTGTTAAATAAGTCATATGTAAATACTTGGAAGGTATTTACTTGCTCACCATCATAACCCTGTTGCATAAACCAGGCATCTAAAACAACTTTTAGTTTTATTCTGCTCAATTTTGGCATGCCTTCTACCAAAATATCATGTACAATGGTTGGTGGAATTGGATCTTGCTCTGGGTATAGTGTATTTACCATACGTAAGGCAAACGCTATTTTTTTTGCGTCTCCAACATTGTAATATTCTGAAGTTAAGATAGCCGTTGTTCTTCCGTTTGACGCAGACAATCTATGGGTCAATTCAAAATTACCTCCGCCTACTTTATCAAGTTCTGTTTTTAATGATTCAATATAGTTTAACGGCATTAATCCCATATCAAACTCTAATTGAAAGGCAAAGAGCAGTGAGGTTTTTCCCATATCCCAATCTAACGCAGGGTTTAGGGCATACTGCAGCCCATCGGTTAGCCTTAGCGAAACGTCTTTGGTAGAAACGGGATAATCTTCGGGATCAGGTAGCGGATAGTTGACAGGGAACAAATCAAGATAATCACCTATCTCGCTTATTTGCGCTGGCTTGTCATACACCTGGAGTTTTGGGGTTCGGAGTAATGCGAATAGCCCCATGATGTTATTGTAGGCAGGGTAGGTATAATGAAAGATGTCTTTAGGTTGACCATTGTATGCTGTAGGCATGGTACCGGGAGCAAGTAAATTTGGTGATTTATGCCTATCCTTGTCTGTAATACTGCCTACGATTCTGCTCTCCATAAAAGAAGCAGTTGGTGCTTGCGGCCTTACAGGCTTTTCCCTGATGTCAAGTGCTACATTTAAAAAATCAAATTCGTCTGTTAAGAATTTCTTTCCTGCTGTACCAATTTCTTTTGCCAATTTACTTTCGTTTGTCTTAGGCTCTTTCCCAATTAATGGAATTTGGTTGTATTTCACTACAAGTTTAGTTCCCTCTTCTTCTACATTAAAGGCTGAAACGACTTCGTCAATGCCCAAACCAGTACCTTTTTTAACAAGTTCAATTGCTAGCTTTTTAAATTGATTTTCGAGTGATTTATAGTCCTTTAGGTCATTTTCATATTTAGTCATGGCCGTTTCATAAGCAGATAACAAATCTGCCATTGATTTATAAATAACCTGACCTGGAACATCAACAACGTCTCCATTTTCATCGAAATCAAACTGCAAAAAAGCTTTATCCATCACACCATCTTTGGTAATATCTTGTTCAACGGTTACACCTCTTGATTGCAAGTCCATTTGCAACTCTGTTATCCCTTCAAACTCTAAATCAAATTTGGTTTTAAACATGCATTGGCATGGGTCATACCCCATCTGAAAGTCGGCAGCATACCACGTTGCATATCCAGTTTTATTGTTTTTACGTGGGCTTACAACCTTCACTATATCCGTTGGTTGATCCAAGGCCTGATCAATACTTGATGCATGGCGCAAAACTCCTGATAGTTGTTGGTAATCTTTGCTACCCTCTGTAAATCGTAAGGTCACCGCAACATCATCATACTGCTTCTCAAACCACCAAACATTAAAGAAAATTCTGAGTGTACCTCTATATCTGTTGTAGAGTACAAAATAAGGGGCGCTACCCGGGTTAGGCTGCTCATCAAATGTATTCCAAGCGTTTGCAGGCTTGTTTACCGTAGCGTTACCGTTAGGTAATTTACCAATGTGCATCCACATCAATTCCCAACCGTCTTCCCAATGATAATCTCGGTCTTCTTCTGTTCCCGGTAAATTGTACAAATATTCTAAGGTAGTTCCATTAGACGATCCGTATGGCCAATACATGCCGTATGAATCCGGATAACTAGAAGGCAGATTCCAGCCTAAAGCCGACTTATCTATAAATACTTGCGTACCATTAAAGTACCAATTAAACCACGTGTTTATAAAACTGCCCGGGTCGTTTGGGTACATCAGTGTCCACTCGGGGTTGTATGGGTTATTTGGATTGGTAGATATGTTGCGTACGCAAGAATATGTTTGGGCTTTGGCAAAACTACCTACAAAGAGCAGTAAAGCCAAAATGGGTATAATTAATTTCTTCATGGTATTTTTCTTCCTTTGAATATGTGTGTTAATGTGTCTCCTAAGTAAGGTTGCGTAGCATCCGGTCCTTTATAAACCATGGTAAATCCTCCTTTCGAATCAACTTCTATCGTGCCTCTATCTATGGCACCCCCGTTTAGGAAATAACCTTTGTGGTTATATAGAAAGGCAGAAATCCAATTAGACGATTGAATATTAGAAATCGTATCACCTAAATTGTGCAGATTGATAAACCATCTCTTTTCATGCGTATTTATATTAGCCAATTGGTCATTGGCGTCTATAGATAGCACCTGTACATCAAAGCTATCTAAGCCATTGTCTAGTACACCTCTATAAGTTCCATAAGTCTGAAAGTCAGTATTGAACGAGGCAATTAACCGGAAGGTTTGCGCCACGCTGTCCTTACCGTCATCATCAGGAAAGCACTGCAAATCGGGCGTATATTCCAACACATGGCTAATGGTAATATCCTGTGGTCTTGCCTGATTCAAAAAGTTACGATCGGGTGTTGTTGCTTTATTAAAGACTTCCGCCCCAACATACCAAGTGTGTTTGTAACCGGCTTCATCATACTCTGAGCGAAAGCGGAGCATGGCACCGAGAAAGGAACTATCAGTATACCAGATACCTTTACTTGCCAATTCGGGATTAGACTCTTCCATAATAAACTTCGCACTCGGCAAAGTCTTACCATAGCAGGGATCGTAGTTATCGCAATCGGGGTTGGTGGGGTCCAGGCAATCGTCTTTACAGCAGGTGGTAAAGAGGGCTAGAGCGGCAAGGGCTGTAAAAAAGCGTAGTCCTCGTATTGACCTCACCCCCCGGTTTAACCTCACCCCCAGCCCCTCTCCATCCCGAAGTCTCGGGAGGAGAGGGGGGCGCTCCGATTTGTGATTTGAGGTAAATATTGAATTTTTCATACGCTGAGTTCGTTTGTTTTTTTATTAGCACTGATTTTATCTCCATTTGGAAAATATCCCAAATTCATCCATAGTAACTCCCAACCGTCTTCCCAGCGGAAATCACGCTCTGGTTCAGGAATTGTACGCGGCTCGGCCGGGGTATAATTGTAATCGTAAAAGCGATGCAAATAGGAAGCATAATTGGGCATTTGTTCATGCCACGGCCACAACATTTGATACGTACCGTTAATTGGGCCTTAATGCAGCTGTGTAATATTTGCCTGTCACTCTGGCGATTTCCCAATATCTATTGCATCAAAAGGATTGTTATACCAACTAAAACCGGTATTAATAAAACTTCCCGGGTCTTCTGGATACATGGTCTGCCATTCCAAATTATAGGGGTCATTCGGGTTGGTAGAAATATTGCGCACACATGAGTACACCTGTGCCGACAGATTGCCTATTGAGGCAATTAATATTAGGATAAAACTTAATTTCTTCATGATTATTTAATTTTTCGCCCTTTAAAGGTATGCCATTGGCCATCGCCTATAATTGTTGAGGCATCTCTTCTGTAATTCATTTCAAAATTGCCATCAATGTCAACTTTAATTGTACCTTCAATACCAGTTGTAAAATGGCCTTCATAGTTATAGAGAAAGGCCGACAACATATTTGGCCAATTAATGCTAGCATCAGACGTTAAAGTGTCTCCTCTATTATGAAAATTGATGAACCAATCTTTTTTCCATGTGTTTATATTGCTTAATTGACCGTTAGCATCAACACCCAAAATCTGCACATCAAAACTATCCACCTCATTATCTAGAACACCTCTGAATGTGCCGTAAGTTTGAAAATCGGTATTGAACGAGGCAATAAGTCGGAAGGTTTGTGCTACGCTGTCTTTACCGTCATCATCCGGGAAGCATTGCAAATCGGGCGTATATTCCAGAACATGGCTAATCGTAATATCCTGAGGTCTTGCCTGATTCAGGAAGTTGCGGTCGGGTGTTGTTGCTTTATTAAAGACTTCCGCCCCAACATACCAGGTGTGTTTGTAACCGGCTTCATCATACTCTGAACGAAAGCGAAGCATGGCACCGAAAAAGGTGCTATCTGCATACCAAATGCCTTGATTAGCCAAATCGGTATTAGACTCTTCCATAATAAACTTCGCACTCGGCAAAGTCTTACCATAGCAGGGATCGTAGTTATCGCAATCGGGGTTGGTGGGGTCCAGGCAATCGTCTTTACAGCAGGTGGTAAAGAGGGCTAGAGCGGCAAGGGCTGTAAAAAAGCGTAGTCCTCGTATTGACCTCACCCCCCGGTTTAACCTCACCCCCAGCCCCTCTCCATCCCGAAGTCTCGGGAGGAGAGGGGGGCGCTCCGAAAGGTGATTTACGGTAAATGAGCTATTTTTCATTTCGCTTGTTTTTCAACTCAGTCTCCTATCCCCCTCTCTTCCAAAGAGAGGGGCAAGGGGTGAGTTTATTATTCTTCTGCCAATTGGCTTTCCAATTCTTGTATGCGTTCTTCCATTTCCAGCAGGCGCAGGGTTAGCTCTTCTACCAAACGGGTAAGATGGGTTTGGGTTTCACCAAGGGCTACGCCATTTTCGGCTACTTCTGCTGCTGCCGGCAGGTAAGGCAATTTACCATTTTCAGTAATGTACTGGCGCAGTTGGGCGTTGGTCAACATGGTGTAATCCGGGGCAAACACATAGTCGGGCCATGTATTTTGGAGTCTAACCACAACTTCTTCGGCAATGGCTTTGCCGCCAATGCAGAGTTTGTAATCTGCCGGTGCTAATTCAGTACCAATTAATACTTGTTGATTTGGCGATATTTGCATGGCTTTAACACCATTATAGGTAAAGCTAAAATTCTGACTGGTGCCGTTGTAGTTTAGCGCAGGACCGTTAAACCCAGGCACAGCCATGTAAGACAATGTTATTTGCTCACCTGTGCTCTTATAAACACCAAGGCCTTTTTGGGTTAGGTTTAGCTGGTGGGTGGCATTGATGGATGCAAAATTGCCAAGCGAAAGATTGCCAGTTGCACTAAGTAGTGCCGTTGTGTAGACAGACCAGTTACCTGTGACATCATTATAGTCGTTATGTATAACTTTATAAGCAAATGGGGTTATATCTACACCAGGTGGATTACTGTTAAGGCCAAAGCCGTTTTCAGTGGTGTAGATCTGAAAGGCTCCTGTGTTTTCGTCTGTTGCAATATCAAGCTTTGCTTGTGGATTGGTTACATTAATGCCCACATTGTCATTGTTGCTATTTCCTACATTGCCACCGGGTACGCGCACACTTTGGGCGTTTAGCGTAGCTGTGCTACCAATTAGTAAGAGAGAGAGAGAGAGAGAGAGAGGACGGAAGTAAGTTTTTGTTTTCATAAAATTGTGGTTTAAAAATTACATTTCAATAGTACATGACATTTTTCGTTTTTACAATAGGCGGGATGATTTTTTTTATACATCTCCTATCTTGAACCCACGGTTTTTACCGTGAGCATAAGCAACTCACCCCACGCTAATGGCGTTTCAGGGCCAACCCCATCTCTTTGGAAGAGAGGGGGGATTGGCGTAAACAAAAAACCCCGATAACATTATGTTATCAGGGTTTTTAACGATCTCAGAACAAATCTTAGTCTTCTTTCACCTCTTCAAACTCTACATCTTGAACATCGTCTCCGCTGTTTGATGCAGAATCAGTTCCTGCTGCACTTGCACCATCTGCTCCTGCTCCGGCACCGGCTTCTTGCTGGGCCTTGTACATTTCTTCTGATGCATTCTTCCAGGCTTCGTTAATCTTCTCCATGGCGGCATCTATTGCTGCAATGTCTTGACTGCTGTGCGCTTTCTTCAACTCTTCAAGAGCTTCTTCAATAGCACCTTTCTTATCACCAAGCTTGTCGCCAAACTCTTTTAGCTGCTTCTCAGTCTGGAAGATCATGCTGTCTGCTGCATTGAGTTTGTCAACTTTCTCTTTTGCCTGACGGTCTGCTTCGGCATTGGCCTCAGCTTCTTTCTTCATCTTTTGAATTTCATCATCACTCAAACCGCTGTTGCTTTCTATGCGGATGCTCTGCTCCTTACCGGTTGCCTTGTCTTTAGCTGATACGTGAAGGATACCGTTGGCATCAATATCAAAAGTTACTTCAATTTGCGGTACGCCACGTGGTGCTGGTGGTATACCATCAAGGTGGAAGGTTCCTAACTGCTTATTATCCTTAAACATTGAGCGCTCACCCTGGCCGATATTGATCTGAACACTTGGCTGATTATCTGCCGCAGTAGAGAACACTTCGGTTTTCTTGGTTGGGATGGTTGTATTGGCTTCTATCATTTTGGTGAACACGCTGCCCATGGTTTCTATACCGAGGCTTAGTGGTGTAACATCAAGTAGAAGCACATCTTTTACATCACCAGACAATACCCCACCTTGTATTGATGCGCCCACGGCTACAACCTCATCAGGGTTTACCCCTTTACTTGGCTCTTTTCCAAAAAACTGCTTAACCGCTTCTTGAATGGCTGGGATTCGGGTTGAACCACCTACTAAGATTACTTCATCAATATCGCTAGTGCTTAATCCGGCATTTTTTAACGCGCTCTTGCAAGGTGCTATCGTGCGGTCTACCAGGTCATGAATTAGCTTTTCGAAGCTGGCACGGGTTAATGTACGCACCAAGTGTTTAGGGCCAGTAGCCGTAGCTGTGATGTAAGGTAAATTAATCTCAGTAGAAGACGTAGAGCTCAACTCGATCTTGGCTTTTTCTGCGGCTTCTTTTAAGCGCTGAAGCGCCATGGCATCCTTGCGGAGATCCATTTGCTCTTCTTTCATGAATTCTTCTGCCAACCAGTCAATGATCTTCTGGTCAACATCATCTCCACCTAAGTGTGTATCGCCATCTGTGGCTTTTACTTCAAATACGCCATCGCCCAATTCTAAAATTGAAACGTCATGTGTACCGCCACCAAAGTCAAACACCACAACTTTCATATCCTGACCTTTTTTATCAAGGCCATAGGCTAAAGCTGCGGCTGTTGGTTCATTAATAATGCGCTTAACGTCTAATCCGGCAATTTCACCGGCTTCTTTGGTTGCTTGACGTTGTGCGTCATCAAAATATGCAGGTACTGTAATTACGGCTTCTGTAACTGTTGTGCCGAGATAATCTTCTGCGGTTTTCTTCATTTTTTGAAGAATCATGGCAGAGATTTCTTGAGGTGTGTATTTACGACCATCAATATCTACACGTGGTGTATCATTATCTCCTTTAACCACATTGTAAGGCACGCGCTCTGCTTCTTTACTAACGTTGCTAAAACGCTCACCCATAAATCTTTTTATAGAATAAATGGTTTTATGTGGATTGGTAATGGCCTGACGCTTGGCGGGGTCTCCCACTTTGCGTTCTCCACCTTCTACGAATGCTACTACAGAGGGGGTGGTTCGTTTTCCTTCGCTGTTAGGAATAACAACGGGTTCGTTTCCTTCCATCACGGCAACGCATGAGTTTGTCGTTCCCAGGTCTATTCCTATGATCTTACCCATATTAATTATTGTTTGTTGTTAGTTTTCAATTTGCTCTGTGCACAGAAACAATCATCTTGCCACGTAACAATTGCACCAACAAAAGGCGTTTATCTGGCAGAAATAAAAAGACAAATGGTTGCTATGACAGGTCAATGCCTGACATTATGGCAATTTAATCACAACGGAAGCCGCTTGCAGCGGTAGGGTCACAAAGGCAGGTGTCTCCGGCAGTGGCTCTACCAAAGCGTAAATCGCAGGTGTAAATGCCTTTTACCAAAGAGTCTAAAGAGGCACCTGATAATTTAATTGACAGCTTAGCGTTGGATGTTCGAGAGGAAAAAATACCTGCCCCATTTTCTACATTAGAATAAAATGGTTTGTCTTGCACAATGCCTTGAGCAGGTTGCGATACGTTTATGAAGGTGGCAAGTTCGTCAGCGCCTGCAAACACAATCATATCAATACCTCTAAAAAAGCGCTTAACATTTTCATTAACACCAATGCTATTAAACAAGAAACGATAATACGTTTCGTAGCTTATGTTTACGTCAATATTTTGCCCACCACCGTTTAAAGATGTGCCATAACTTACAGGGAAATTATAATCTACATACTTTCTTATGGAGTCTGACTGGTTATTATTGGCAACTTCTACGTAATTAAGACGAATATATCCTTGATAAATACGGGCATTTCTAGCTTGAGACCACGCAAACACTTCTCCGCTTTTACCAAAGCTAATGGGCAATAGGCCTTTGGGCTCTGTTATATTAAAATTGTTTACAATAGGTGTGGTTGCGGTAACCTGTGCGCCTTCACCATCTGGTTTATTTATAATCAAGCGGTAACTTTTGTCTTGGCTTAGCAACTGGTCTATTCTATATAAATGAAAACCCTCAGTGGTAAAAAATCCAGAATCCATTTGAAAAGACATGCCGTCACGCTGCAGCAACCACGTATTTTCTACAGCACCATTATTACCTAATTCCTCAAGCACTACCTGAAGATTTTTGTAATATAAAGAGTCAGGATTGTTGTTACCCCCGCTAATACCTTCTGTACCTAGATAAGATTTATGAATGCGCACCCAATTGGTATCTTGTTGTGCATCTAAAGCACTGTAAACAACGGTAATATCTTTATATGGGGCATTGATTTCCAACTCATTATTACAAGCCAACATCAAAAAAATTGCTGAAACAAGCGCAACCATTTTCATCATATCCGAGTCTCTTCTTTTTGGTGTAAAAATCCCTCTTAAAGGCCGCGAAAGGTAGCTATTTTTATTTCTTACATTTCGCACTCGCAAACTAAATACATATGTCACAAGCCAAGGGAGACTTTAAACGTGTAACCACCAACTCTGTTCAAAAAATGAAAGAGATGGGTGAAAAAATCGCCATGCTTACGGGTTACGATTTTACGCTTGCTAAAATCATTGACAGTGCTGGCATTGATATTATACTTGTAGGTGATAGTGCTAGTAACGTAATGGCAGGTCATGAAACCACATTGCCCATTACCTTAGACCAAATGATTTATCATGCCAGCAGTGTTGTGCGTGCCGCACAGCGGGCATTGGTTATTGTAGATCTTCCTTTTGGCTCTTACCAAGGCAACAGCAAAGAGGCGCTAAGCTCTGCCATACGTATTATGAAAGAAAGCGGTGGGCATGGTGTAAAACTAGAAGGTGGCGTAGAAGTTATAGAATCTGTTGAACGCATCCTTACCGCAGGTATTCCCGTTATGGGGCACTTGGGATTAACACCGCAAAGTATCTACAAATTTGGCACCTATACTGTGCGTGCCAAAGAAGAAGAAGAGGCTGAGAAATTAATAAGTGATGCCAAAGCACTTGAAGCGGCCGGATGCTTTAGCCTTGTTTTAGAAAAAATCCCCCGAAAACTTGCCAAGCGTGTTGCTGAGGCGCTAACCATTCCTGTTATAGGTATTGGTGCCGGGCCAGATGTAGATGGACAGGTGTTGGTTTTGCATGATATGCTGGGCATGACACATGAATTTCATCCGCGTTTTTTACGCAGATATCTCAACCTCTATGATGATATTGGCGGAGCGGTTCAACAGTATGTATCTGACGTAAAGCGCCTTGATTTTCCAAATAAGGAAGAAAGTTACGGTGGCTGATTTACCAGAAATTCTTTTTGAAGACAATCACCTGATTATTGTAAATAAACGGCCTGGCCAGTTGGTGCAAGGCGATAAAACAGGTGATGAACCGCTTGTTGATACCCTAAAAGCTTACATCAAAGAAAAATACAACAAGCCTGGTGCTGTATTTCTTGGGGTTGTGCACCGGCTAGACCGGCCTACTTCTGGTATCGTTGTATTTGCCCGTACCAGTAAGGCGCTTGAACGGCTGAATAAACGCTTCAAAGAACGAGAGGTAAAAAAAACCTATTGGGCTGTTGTAAAAAATCCGCCCCCAAATGATAAAGACACCCTCACCCACCATTTGGTACGAAACGAGGGCAAGAACAAGAGTTTTGCATTTTCTAGACCAGAAAAAAACAGCAAGGAAGCCCGCCTGACCTATACCCTGCTAAAAAAGCTGGACAATTATTATCTACTAGAAGTTGAACTGCACACGGGCAGGCACCACCAAATTAGGGCGCAACTTAGTGCCATTGGTTGCCCCATAAAAGGCGACCTGAAATATGGTTTTGACCGCAGCAACAAAGATGGCAGCATACATCTGCACGCGCGAGAACTTCAGTTTTTGCATCCTGTGGCCCAAGAGACCATTCACATCATAGCTGATCCTCCCATAGATCCCATTTGGGATGC
>CAYQDW010000067.1:0-2354 GCA_964416385.1 uncultured Cryomorphaceae bacterium
GAGGAGACGCTAAACGATTAAAATCCGAACCTTCATTTATTGTTCTTGTCTCATCACGAAGATCAGCTCCCTCCCCTTCGGGGAGGGTTGGGGTGGGGTCAATTTTTTGAGAAGGCAGTTTTCTTAAAGCAACTAGAATTTTGTCTAGAACCAAATCTATATTTTGAAAAATCAAATCATTAGTAAATCTGATAACTGTAAAACCTAATTCGTTTAACCTTTGCGTTCGTACATCATCGCGCTCTTTATTTTCTGGCAATTGATGGATTAAACCATCAACTTCGATAATTAAGCGCTTTTCTATACATACGAAATCTGCTATATAATAATCTATGATATGCTGACGCCTAAACTTATAGGCATCCAACTTTTTACCACGTAGTTCTTGCCATAACCTTTTCTCAGCAGGCGTTGGGTTTTTGCGCTGTTCAAGTTGAATATCGCGTAACTCTAGATATGCCTTCGGATCTGCAGTAATGTAAAGTGGCTTCGACCCCCTCCCGGCCTCCCCCGAGGGGGGAGGAGACGCTACACGGTTAAAATCCGAACCTTCATTTATTGTTCTTGTCTCATCACGAAGATCAGCTCCCTCCCCTTCGGGGAGGGTTGGGGTGGGGTCAATTTTTGGGGGAGCCAATAAATAAGGTTGCAGATAAGCCACCGCTTTTTTCATCACCCTTGCGCTTTTCACCACTTGGGGCAAAAACATTTTGCCGCTGCCGAAGAGGTCGCCAACTACATTCATACCGTCCATTAACGGACCTTCGATAACTTCTAATGGTGTTGGTAATTCTTGTCGGGCAGCTTCGGCATCAATTTCAATAAACTCGTCAATGCCTTTTACAAGAGCGTGTGTAAGGCGTTCACGTACTGGTAATGCACGCCATGCAAGGTCTTTTTCCTGTTTTTTTACTTCGCCTTTAACCGTTTGGGCAAAATCAAGAAGTCGTTCTGTGGCATCATCTCTGCGATCAAGCAGCACATCTTCCACAAAAACCATCAGTTCTTTATCTACTTCTTCATACACTTCTAACATGGCCGGGTTAACAATGCCCATATCCATACCATGTTGTATGCCGTGATACAGAAATGCAGCATGCATGGCTTCGCGCACTTTATCATTACCTCTAAAGCTGAAGCTTACATTGCTCACACCACCGCTAACGCGGGCATGGGGTAAATTTTCTTTAATCCATTTGGTGGCCAAGAAAAAGTCGATGGCATTTTTACGATGCTCTTCCATGCCTGTTGCCACCGGAAAAATATTCGGGTCGAAGATGATGTCTTCAGGCGGAAAGCCCACGCGATTTACTAAAATGTTATAGCTCCGTTGGCATATTTCTATGCGTCTTTCTAGCGTATCGGCCTGCCCATTTTCATCAAAAGCCATAACAATTACGGCTGCACCAAAAAGCTTTACATGGGTGGCTTGCCGAATGAACTCCTCCTCGCCACCTTTAAGGCTGATGGAGTTAACAACCGATTTACCCTGTACACATTTTAATCCCGCTTCTATGATTTCCCATTTACTGGAATCTATCATTACAGGTACACGCGCAATATCAGGTTCTGCAGCTATTAGGTTGAGGAATTTAGTCATGGCTTCAACACCATCAATCATGCCCTCATCCATGTTCACATCAATAATTTGGGCACCGCCTTCTACCTGATTACGGGCCACCTCTAGCGCTTCATCAAATTTTTCCTCTTTTATAAGCCTCAAAAACATCCTGCTGCCTGTAACATTGGTGCGCTCACCAACATTTACAAAATTGGTCTCTGCGGTTATTACGAGCGGCTCGAGACCGGAAAGTTTTAATGGACGATGGTCGATGGACGATGGTCGATTGCTTGTGACTAAATCACTCATTTTTTAAAGAATTTCTAAGTGCCTGAATCATTTTTATTAGTCCTTCCATACGTAAGTAATGCTCTTGAAAATCATTCGCATCTATCATGCTTTTTGCCTTTGCAACAAAAAGGCAGCTAACTACTTCTATTGCAGATCGAATAGCTGTTCCTAAAAAATTAGAAAATTGCTTATCAGTTGAACCCTGCGAGCCTTCTGCAATGTTTAAGCAAACAGAATCTGCCGCACGATTAATTTGTGAAATCAAACCAAATCGTTCATCCTGAGGAAATTTTTTGGACAGATCATAAATAGCCACAGTATTCTCCAGAGCGCTGTGCCATACCCGTAAGTTTTCAAACTTGAATGCCATTTTAGCTTTTTTTGTTTGTTTTTTCCTTGCTGTTAAGGCTATTGGCCATCGTCTATAAGCTATTGACCACTTCGAGTTTTCGCCCATCATACTTCGCTGCCATATCCGCAATTGCTTTGATATGATCTGGCG
>CAYQDW010000067.1:2454-12792 GCA_964416385.1 uncultured Cryomorphaceae bacterium
TTTCGCCCATCATACTTCGCTGCCATATCCGCAATTGCTTTGATATGATCTGGCGTGGTTCCGCAGCAGCCGCCGATGATATTAACGAGGTGCAAATCGAGATACTCCTTAATCTGTTCGGCCATTTGTTCTGGGGTTTCATCATATTCACCAAAAGCATTAGGCAGACCAGCATTGGGGTGTGCGCTTATGGCAAAAGGTGCTTTTTGATCAAGTGTTTGCAGATATGGCCTGAGTTGTTTGGCACCTAGCGCACAGTTTAATCCAACACTTAGCAGCGGTATATGCTGGATAGAAATTAAAAAAGCTTCCGTTGTTTGTCCGCTTAAGGTGCGGCCGCTAGCATCTGTAATGGTGCCGCTAACCATAATCGGCAAGCGTTTTCCAAATGATTCAAAGGCCATTTCTATGGCAAATAATGCCGCTTTAGCGTTTAGGGTATCAAACACAGTTTCTACCAACACTACGTCAACACCACCTTTGAGCAACGCCAATGTTTGCTCTTTATAAATCTCTACCAGTTCATCAAAGCTTACTGCGCGATAGCCCGGATTATTTACATCTGGGCTCAGGCTTGCCGTGCGGTTTGTGGGGCCGATGCTACCAGCAACAAAACGAGGCTTCTCTGGATTTTTAGCTGTGAATTCATCCGCCATTTGTCTGGCAAGCTTGGCTGACGCAAGATTGAGCTCTTCAACCAAATCTTCCATGTGGTAATCTGCCATACTTATGCGGTTGGCATTAAACGTATTGGTTTCTACGATGTCTGCCCCAGCCTCAAAATAAGCCCTGTGGATTTCTGTAATAATATCTGGTTGGGTAATGCTTAGCAGGTCATTATTCCCTTTTAGTGGATGAGGATAGTCCTTAAATCTACTACCGCGATAATCTTGTTCTTCTAGCTTATGGCGTTGTATCATGGTGCCCATAGCACCATCAAGCACTAAAATGCGTTTTAAAAGCTCTTTTTCAATTGATGCGCTCATGCGTCTCTTGGTTTATTTAAGAGACTTATCAAAAAAAGGCGTTAAGCGTAGATGTTTTTCTGAAGGCTTTAGAGAAGCGATCAGACTCATCTTTCCCAGCCATTGGCTGGGGGGGAATTAGCACCCCGCTTTACCGGGGTTGCCAAGACGTCATCGGGCCCTTCCCTCTGTCTTTCTTGATAAGTCGGCTGCAAAGAAAAGAAAAAACGCTACACAGAAAAGTTTAATGGTGGTGGAAATTAACGCTTACCAAAAAAAGTTTTTATCACTCACAAAAGCCGATTAATTACAGTAAAAACTAAAATTGGTGTGCTGTGGGTTATTGTTGTTTTGAGGAATTTATTATGCAGCATATCAGCCATTTACAGCACAAAAAAACATCAGTATTTACTACTTTACCAATGCCTTAACACGTAAAAATTAAGGAGTCTGTATCTTGAGCCCATTAAAACGAATTATATGAAAACCTTAGCCGCCTTTCTTTTTTGTTTACCCATGCTTGCCTGGGGGCAACAAAGTAGCCTCAGCAAGATCGCTACTTTTACAGATGCCGATAGTAATCGTGCCCACGTTACTGTTTCTGGCAAAGCCTTCTCATTAATGGCTAAAATGGAAGTTGACGAGGTGCTTGATGAACAGGTTCAGCGTTTAGCCAACAGCATTGCAGGCATGGAAGCTTTTATGGCAATCTCTGCCAATACCGCTCAAAAAATAGTGCGCGCTTTAGATGCTCAAAAGGCTTTTGAAACCTATGCTTCTATAAATCTCAAAGACGAGCGAATCATCTTTTTTGTAAATGAAAATAACGGCATAGTCACAGAAATGATTGTGGTTATGATTTCAAAAAATTCTGGCGCAGCAACCTCTGTTTTTGGTAAGATGGACATTCGCGATGTGGGTAAAATGTACACCCTAATTCAAGCGCGGGGCTTTGAATATTTGAATGAGCAAGATGCTGAATAGGTTTTTTCTCTTCGCATCTATCGCTTTAATGTCATGCCAAGCGCCTCCACAAGGGGTTGCACATAGGGCTGTAAATGACCTCTACCCTTATTACACCATTGGCAAATGGATGTATTCAGAAAGTATGATTCGGGCAGCACTTAAGACCGCACAGGTTGATAGTAACTTTGTTTTGAGTCGTGATGTTGAATACATCTTTCAATATGATGCAGATACCACTGTATCGTGGTTTTTAAAAGACACTGAAACGCGTATTTCAGAAACGTTACTGGCGAATGAAGCAGAGCTTATGCTTTCTTACCAAGAAAACGGAATGCACACAAAACTTTACGCCATAACAGAAGACACCATCATTACAGACTTGGTTTATATCAAACAAGACGGCACACTATTTACCATGTATGAGGTTGTTGGGCGCTTATCATTACCGCAATTGTTTAAAGCCGGTTTGCAAAACAGAACCGCATTAGAAAATTTTCTGCCTTTTAATAGCATCGTCAATGCCAGAATTGATTCTTCAAACCCATAAGCTCAACAAGCAATATGGCAAAATAAGTGCGGTTCAAGATCTTGATCTTACAATACATGCCGGCCAAGTTTTTGGTTTGCTTGGCCCAAACGGCAGTGGCAAAACAACAACCTTAGGTATGGTATTGGGCGTTATCAACGCTACTTCTGGGCACTTTACATGGTACGGCAAACGTCCTACGCATAAAGTGCGGCAGCAGATTGGTGCCATTTTAGAGCATCCTATTTTTTTTCCGCATTTAACGGCTTTTCAAAACTTGCGCATAGCTGCCCAAATAAAAGAAGTGCAAGACAAACGTATTCCTGAGGTTTTAGATTGGGTTGGCCTTGGCAATCGGCAGCATGACAAGTACAGCGGTTATAGTTTGGGGATGAAACAACGCTTGGCCATTGCCTCTGCCCTATTAAGCAACCCGCAGGTGCTTATCCTTGATGAACCAACAAACGGACTAGATCCACTAGGTATTGCAGATATACGCACCTTAATTCTCCGTATAGCTGGAGAGGGAAAGACCATCATTTTAGCGAGTCATTTACTGGATGAGGTGCAAAAGGTATGTACTGATTTTGCTGTGTTAAAGCAGGGTAAGCTCATTTACAGCGGCAATGTTGCCGAAGAACTGGCAAAAGGCCAATATTTTGAAGTTGTGGCTGAAAATCTTGAGACCTTAAAAAATGCATTAGAAGCCGATGAAAGAACAATTACAGCTGAAATAACTGCGGGTTACGTCCGCCTTAAGTCTAATGCCAAAGGTGACGAAATCAATCGCTATTTAATACAGCAAGGCATAGTTGTAAGCGCATTAAGCCCCAAGAAGAAAACCCTCGAAAATCAATTTTTACATCTTGTAAGTCAACATGATTAGGCTTTTAAAAATAGAGTGGCTTAAATGTGCCCCCAGTCGCTACTTCCGCATTATGGTGGGTATTTGGCTTTTGGCATTTCTGGCTATTCCACTTGGTTTTAAATTATTGTTACAATGGCTAGAGAGCAAGGGTTTTTCGCTAGAGCAGCTACCGGGTGTAACAGCAACAGAACTTCCCATATTTGATTTTGTAGATATCTGGCAAAACCTCACCTACGTGTATAAATGCATCAGCATTTTTCTGGTAATCTTAGTCATCATCAACATTACCAATGAGCTAGACTTTAAGACCTACCGCCAAAATATTATTGATGGCATGAGCAAGAGGCAATTCCTCATAAGCAAGCTTTTACTAATTACCGTTTTGGCAACTTCAGCAACAGTACTGGTAGCAATTTTAGGTTTTATCATAGGCTACATCGGCTCGCCCGTAAAAAGCTGGCCATATGTAATTAAGCACATTAACTTTTTAGGTGCATACTGGCTGCATGTTTTACTCTTTTTAAGTTTTGGTATGCTGTTGGCATTGCTCATCAAACGCGCGGGCATCGTTATAGCGCTACTCTTATTCTGGATGAGTATTGTAGAACCAATCGGTGCATCAATTATCAACTTTGGATTAAAACAACCATTCTTGGCAGATTTACTGCCTATGGAGGCGATCTGGAACCTCATACCAAGAAGCATAGAAAAATACGGGTTGCAAGACGTACGCTATTGGGTTAGTACCCAAAGCGTGTTGATTGCACTAAGTTATGTTGCGCTCTATCTGATGGCGATTTGGCTGCTTTTAACTAAAAGAGATGTGAAATAACCCTTTCTTAACGGCAAAATACTCAGCCCATAAATGCATCTGGCAAACCTGTTTGGCTAGCACATTAAAGATTGATTTTTACCAGTGTATATGATTTGCCGCCATACCCATCTTGGAGGCGAATATGGTACCCCATGACAGGCTTTAAGAACATTTTGTATTTGGTTAATAATAGCTTGTTGGGGAAATTTACGCTGCAAAAAATAGTTATCAACACCTGTGCGCCAAATTTTCCCAACACATAGTTTTGGTATACTAATTCCATATCTTTTATGATTCATCCTCATACCGAACTTAGCTTTATAAGCAATGAAGTTGGTTATGGCGTAGTTGCCACAAAACACATCCCAGCGGGTACCATTACTTGGGTTTATGACAAGTTAGACCGTGAGTTTACCCCCGAGCAATTTTCAATGCTCGAGCCGCTTTATCAAAATATTTTAGATACCTATTCTTTTAGAAACAACAATGGCAATTTGGTGCTTTGCTGGGATCATGCGCGGTATGTAAATCACAGCTTTAATGCCAATTGCCTAACAACTGCCTATGATTTTGAAATCGCTATACGCGATATTGCACCTGGCGAGCAATTAACGGATGATTATGGCTACCTCAACATCACCACACCTTTTAGAGGCATTAATGAAGGTACAAGGAGAAAAGTGGTTTACCCTGATGATCTGATCAGGTATTATAAAATTTGGGATAAAAAGCTATTGCGCGTATTTCACAGAATACCAAAGCTTCAACAAGAGTTAAAACCTCTACTCTCTGCCAACCTATGGGATGAAATAGAAAACATTGCTGCGGGTAAAAAACAAATGGATTCCATCCTAAGAAATTATTACAACGCCACTGGCCAAACACAACAAGTAAATGTGTGATGTTCGGGTTGTTCGCTTCATGCTTTTTTCTACTTTTGGCCACGCTTGTGGAAAGATTTGTTCTGATTGCAACCACGTAAAAAAAATGCTAAAGCAGAATGCTGCTGCGGCATAGTTGCTATCCTCAAAATCTACAAGCACATTTAGTAATTCTTAAAGCAACATTAATGGCTTATTTATTTACCTCAGAGTCTGTCTCAGAGGGTCACCCAGACAAAGTAGCTGATCAAATTTCTGATGCTATTTTAGATCATTTTTTAGCATTTGACCCCAACAGCAAAGTAGCTTGTGAAACACTTGTAACCACTGGCCAAGTGGTACTTGCTGGCGAAGTAAAATCTGAAACCTACCTAGACCTACAGCAAATTGCGCGTAACGTAATCAACAAGATTGGGTACACAAAAAGTGAGTACATGTTTGAGGGCAACTCATGCGGTATCTTTTCTGCTATTCATGAACAAAGCCAAGACATTAACCAAGGCGTTGATCGTGGTAAACCCGAAGAACAAGGCGCTGGTGACCAAGGTATGATGTTCGGCTATGCTACCAATGAAACCGAAAATTACATGCCGTTGGCACTTGACCTGAGCCATAAAATTTTGCAAGAACTTGCTGTATTACGCAGAGAAAACAAGGATATCACCTATTTACGTCCGGATGCAAAATCTCAAGTAACCATTGCTTATGATGATGACCATAAGCCTGTGCGTATAGAAACCATCGTTGTAAGTACGCAACATGATGATTTTGTTAAACCAGATGCAGCAAAAGGTATTTCTGCAAACGATGCTGATGCTGAGATGCTTGGTAAAATTCGCCATGACATCATTAATATCTTGATGCCACGCGTAAAGCAACAGCTCCCTCCTCATTTACAGGCACTTTTTGGAGAAGATATCATCTATCACATAAACCCAACGGGCAAATTTGTTATTGGTGGCCCACATGGAGATACCGGCCTAACAGGTAGAAAAATTATTGTTGATACCTATGGCGGCAAGGGTGCACACGGTGGTGGCGCTTTTAGCGGTAAAGACCCAAGTAAGGTAGACCGCAGTGCTGCTTATGCCGCACGCCACATGGCTAAAAATGCCGTAGCAGCAGGCGTGGCAGACCAAATGCTTGTGCAAGTGAGTTATGCCATTGGTGTGGTAGAGCCTATGGGTGTGTTTGTTGATACTTATGGCACTGGCAAAGTTGGCTTGTCTGACGGCCAGATTGCCGAAAAGTTAAAATCACTTTTTGACCTGCGTCCTGGATTGATAGAGCGCGATTTAAAACTAAGAAACCCAATGTATAGCGATACAGCAGCATACGGACATATGGGAAGAAAAAACGAAGTTGTAAAACGCACCTTTGTACGTCCTGATGGTAGAGGCGTTGCCGAAAAAACCGTAGAAGTTGAACTATTTACATGGGAAAAACTAAATCGTGTGGCCGATATTAAAGCCGCTTTTGGTATTTCCTAATGATTGTCTGCTATTAGACAACTAACCTTATAAAACAAAAGAGGCGGCCTTTCGGTCGCCTTTTTTATGATATTATGGCCCAAGAATAAATCTCTGGGCGTTTCTCAAAGTAATTTGCCTTGTAAATTATTCTACACCAAAGGCACGCTCTAAAAACTCCTCGCTCATAAACGAAGCCATAATTTGTTTGAGCTGTGGATTTAGTTCTAACAAATACAACTGGCTGTCACCTGCTTTTTTAAGCACCGCCATCGCATTGTCTTGCGTAATAATAATGGCCTTGTCTTTTACGCTAATACTTTCTTCGCCAAGCTGTAAGGCCATCATATCAGCGAACTGCGCTATTTCTTCTTCCGTTTTTTCACCGGCTAACGTCATGCTCATCACCAAGCTGTATGATGCAAAACAGTAAGACAGATCTGTTTCTTCATAAATATCAGAAACCTCTGTAAGCGTAAGATCTTCAAAAGAAATAGAAAAATCAGGAGAGTTAAAAGATTGCTCCAGCGTTTCTTCCATCATCTCGCGGGGTACAACATCAAACAAAGCTGGGTAGATATAATCTAGCGACTTTAGCCATTCCTTCTGTTTCATGGCTTCTTCATACTCGCTCAATAGCGCTTCAACTTCTGATTGTGTTTGGGCATAGGCACCAATATTTAAACCGAGGCCAAGCAGGAATAGGAAAACAATTTTTTTCATTTTAGAATTTATTAAGTGCTCTACAAGTATACGAACTGATTTATCTGCGTATCGCAATTGCAACAATTTTTTAACTATTTGCAACATACAGACAAGTCGAAGCGCTTGTTAATGCCCATCTTTGAGTTGTACTTTAATACCTAAAGTTCACAACTCGTATCAGTTCGAGAATTTAACCAGTTAACCAAATACCTGATTAGGTAGACCTGAAAAGCCCTCACCCGCGAGGGCTTTTTTTTTGCCCTCAGGTGCTCTACAGACTACCGTAAAAACGCTGCTAATGTTTCAGAAAATAAAGCTGCGGCATTAGCTACATTGGTTTGCCAATCAACTGATGCATTATCATCTGCACCATCGCTCACATATTTTAAACAGGCAAAATCAATCCCCTCCAGCCAACAAATTTTTGCTAATGCATAGGCCTCCATATCTACAACTTCTACCACAGAAGCTTCATGGCTGGTCTCAAAACGATCTGCCGTACCACATAAGGCATGCGGTAAGTGCGTAAAAACAGCTTTATGTGTAATGATATGCGGTGTATCTTCAAACGGTGTGGCATATTTTGGAAAGCCCAATGGCGAAACATCCATGTCGCGTTGCATAAATTGATCGCACGCTACCAATGTGCCGCGGGGGTGGATTGTGCTTCCTGCTGTGCCCATATTAACCACCAATTGTGGCCTGCTCTGGTGGATGGCTTTGGTAAGGCCATAAGCTGCGTTAATCTTGCCCAAACCCGTATAGAGCACATTTATGCCAATACGCTCTAAAGCGGCACCGCCTTCTTCTGGTAGCGCCATGCACACCAAAATTGACTCTTGCGTGTACTTCATGGCTTTGTGTATTTAAGCAGTGACTTTACGCGCTGGCCATTGTATGAGAAATCATTGAGGTAAGCCAGATCTATAATGCATAACATACCCATAATGGTATGATTGGTCTTTTCGCACAAGGCTGCAGCAGCCTTAAGCGTTCCACCCGTAGCCAAAACATCATCAACCAACAAAACGCGCCCAGCGCCATTGTGCATTTCTAGCACATCTTGACCGTATTCTAAATCATAGCTTACCTGCTGCACCACTGGTGGCAACTTTCCTTTTTTACGGATGGGGATAAATCCCTTTCCCAATTGATAAGCAAGCGCTGCACCTACGGCAAAACCGCGTGCTTCTATACCTGCAATAAAATCAATCTGCTGCCGCTCTTCTTCGGTTATGCACGCTGCCAGAGCCGTTATAAGTTCCTTAAAATGATTTCTGAACAACGGAGAGATGTCGCGAAACATAATGCCTGGTTTTGGAAAATCTGGCACATTGCTGATATACTGGGCGAGGTGATGCATTTTATTCTTTGTTTTAAATGACCTTTCAAAGCTACATTTGTTTGGCACGGAAGCAAATCTGCCAATGAAATTATCAGGTATTTAATGCCGCGTGGTTTGCTTCTGCTTATGGCTGAAATATGTATTGCTCGTCTTTTTTAATTCTCATCTCCTATACCTTCAACGCTTAAGCCACAATTTTTGCTTTACCAAATACGCACACATGGCCTAAGGTCTTAATTCCTTTTTTTGCTTTTATTTTGGTTTCGTCCGAATTAGTATCTTTCCTCATTAAATGCACAACAGCAATGAAAAAACTACGCTACGTCACTTTCTTCTCGCTTCTATTTTTAGGCCTTAATGCACAACAGGGCCTGAGCTTTGATGGTATTGATGATAAGGTAGATATTGGCAATGGCAGCGCCTTACAGATTACGGGCAACACCATTACCATTGAAGCATGGATTTATCCCACCAGCTGGCGTACCAACGTTTTTGAGGGCGGCATTGTGGTTAAAGAAATGAATAGCTCAAACAACGGGTACATGTTTAGAGCCGGAAATGGCGGAAGATTGAATTTTGCTTTTGGTGCTAACGGTCAGCCGTGGAAAGAGCTTACCACCACTGCAAACACCCTGAGTTTAAATGTGTGGCAACACGTGGCCGCCACCTACAATGGCAGCAAAATGCGCCTTTATGTAAATGGTGTGCGCGTAGACAGCATCTCTTATACCGGAAACATCGGTAACTCTATAAACAACTGCGTTATTGGCGGCTGGTACAGTACGGGAAGAAACTTTCCTGGCAAAATTGATGAAGTGCGCATTTGGAACATCGCCCGTAGCGGCAGCCAAATAGCAAGCAGCATGAATGGTGAATTTTGCGGGGCACCTGCCGGATTGGTGGCCTACTACCGCTTTAACCAAGGCACGCCTGGGGCCAACAACGCGGGTATAACCACCTTAACAGACCATGCAGGCACCAACACTGGCACACTCCAAAACTTTGCCCTTGCTGGCAATACGAGCAACTGGGTAGCTGGGGCGGCTTTAACACCTGGCACTGGCGGAAGCGGTACCGCTAACATTACCGCTTGCGATGCCTATACCTCACCAAGTGGCAAAGTGTATACCGCCAACGGCACGTATGTAGATACCATTTCTTCTCCGTTGGGATGCGATTCTATCCTCACCATTAATTTAACGCTTAACAGCAGCAGCAGCGGCACTCTTACGGCCACAGGTTGTAACCGCTACACGGGGCCCAGTGGGCGCTTTTCATGGACTACCTCTGGCACCAAGTACGACACGCTTGTAAATGCTGCGGGTTGTGATTCTGTGCTCACCATTGCCCTGACCATAAATACCATTGATACCAACGTGCTTCAAAATGGCACGGTTTTAACCTCATGGGCAAGCCCTGCCACCTACCAGTGGCTTGATTGTGCCAATGGCTATGCCCCTATTGCTGGCGCTACGGCACAAACGTACAAGCCTACGGCCAATGGTAGCTATGCCGTTGTTGTGGGCAATGGCACGTGTACAGATACTTCTGCGTGTTACACGGTTACGGGCATTGGCGAAGTAGAAAATTTCCGCACCATTGGGAAGGTTTACCCCAACCCTATGCACGACTTTTTAGTGGTGGATGTTGCGGATGATAAGCGAATCACGGCTTTAGCAATCTATGCGGTTGATGGCCGCAGGTGTTTTGAAAACAACACGATTAACGCCCCTACTGCACGCATAGACCACAAACTACCTGCTGGGGTTTACATCTTGGCCCTTACCGTTGATGGCGTG
>CAYQDW010000068.1:0-12667 GCA_964416385.1 uncultured Cryomorphaceae bacterium
ACTTAACCTAAAACAACCCGTTAATCTCTGCGTCTATCTTACTTATGATTTCACCCAAGTGCTCTGGCTGTTCTGGAAACTTATTTTTATCAACGTTTATTACGAGTAATTTACCCTTATCATATTCATTTATCCAGGCTTCATAGCGCTCATTTAGGCGGTTCAGGTAATCAATGCGGATGTTATTTTCATAAGGGCGACCACGCTTTTGTATCTGTTCAACCAAAGTGCTGATGCTGCCCCTCAGGTAAATTAGTAAATCTGGCGCCTGAACAAAACCTTGCATGAGATTAAACAGATTCATGTAATTGTCAAAATCTCTGCTGGTAAGTAGCCCCATTGCATGTAGGTTGGGTGCGAAGATGTATGCATCTTCATAAATGGTGCGGTCTTGAATTACATTTTTACCACTGTTACGAATATCTACCACTTGGTTGAATCTACTGTTTAGGAAGTAGATTTGGAGATTAAAACTCCAGCGTTGCATTTCGTTGTAAAAATCATCCAGATATGGGTTTTCTTCTACATCTTCATAATGCGCTTCCCACTTATAATGCTTAGATAGCAACCCTGTAAGTGTAGTTTTTCCAGAACCTATATTGCCAGCAACCGCGATATGCATGTTTTATAAAATTTTATTTAAAGCGGGGTAAAGTAACTAAATTCAAACGGCATTAAATGCTATAAGTCTACGTTATTGTGCATTCAATGCAAGCAGGTTTTCAATTTCTGATCGGTCATTCATCAGTCGTGGTATTTTATGTTGGCCACCCAACTTGCCCTTACTTTTTAGCCAGTCATAAAACAAGCCGCTTCGGGCAACATGTACCACGGGTAACCGCAAGGCCATGTTTTTATGTCTTTTTGCTTCATAATCAGAATTAATTTGCTTTAGCGATTCATCCAAAACAGAAACAAAAAGCGTTAAGTCGTTGGGCTGCTTATTAAACTCAATCACCCACTCATGTGCACCACTTTGGCCATCATTCATGTAAACGGGTGCAGCCATAAACTCAGCCACTTCTGCCGAGGTAGCTTCACTAGCTTGCTTGATAGCTTTTTCAGCGTTATCGATAATTAATTCTTCACCAAAAGCATTGATAAAATTCTTGGTTCTTCCGCTAATTATTATGCGGTATGGGTTTGTGGAAGTAAACATGACCGTATCACCAAGTATGTACCGCCAAAGGCCAGCATTTGTAGTAATGACTAAGGCATAGTTTATACCCAACTTAACCTCAGCCAATGGAATGGTTTTAGATTCTGTGCCTTTAAATTGGTCTAGGGGGATAAATTCATAATAAATACCATGATCTAGCAACAGTAACATGCCCTGACCAGGAACGGTATCTTGAATGGCAAAAAAGCCCTCAGAGGCATTATAATTTTCGATGTAAGCTACTTGATTGCCCGGCATGAGTTTTTTAAACTGTTGTTCATAAGGCCCAAAGGCTACACCGCCATGTGCAAATAATTCTAGATTAGGCCACACCTCTAGGATGTTATTTTTACCCGTCATTTCTAGCACCTTGTGCATGAGCACTAAAAACCAACTATTAACGCCCCATAAGCTGGTTACATTTTGCTTAATGGCCTGTTTTGCAATCATTTCAATTTTACGCTCCCACTCCTCCATCAGGGCAACGGTTTGATTTGGGGTAGATCGTATTTCTACCCAAAACGGGAAATTTTCTATGAGTACAGCACTTAAATCGCCATAATAGGTTTCATGATTACGACTATTAAAAGTGGTACTGCCTCCAAGCCGCAAAGAAAAACCTGTAAATAATTTGGTATGGGGATTCATTTTTGTGTAGAGCGCGAGCAGGTCTTTTCCACCCGCAAAATGACACTCTTCAATGGCTTCATGACTTACAGGCAAGAATTTACTTTTTCCGGTTGTTGTACCAGACGACTTTGCAAACCACTTAATTTCGGTTGGCCAAATTAGATTCTGCTCGCCCTTGCGCACACGATCAATGTAAGGTTTAAAGCTAGGATAGTCTTGCAAGGGTACAGCACGTACAAAACCATTGTGGTCTTTTACTTCGTGATAACCGTGCTGCTTACCCCAATTTGTGCCCATCGCCTTGTTTACTAAACCCATTAATACGCGCTCTTGTGTTTGCATTGGATTATTCATCATCGCTTCCAGCTTTTTAAGCCGGTTGCGCATCCGCCAAACGATAACTGTATTTATTGGAGATTTGAGCATAGGTTTAGTTACATTCAACGGCCCTAAAATACACTTTATGAATTTCGTTGGTGCACTTCAAAAAATGCAAACTATGGCGCAAAATCCTGTGCGCTATATCCTTGATATTGGCGATGATGTTTTGGTGGCAAACACGCTTATTGGCCACCAGATAACTTTAAAATTTAGCGATAAACATATTTGCTTTTGTGGCTTACAGGTAGATCGTGTATACCGTGCAAACTTTTGCTATGCCTGCTATTTTAGTAAGCCAGAAGCTGGCGAAGCTATTTTTAGACCAGAGCTAAGCAAGGCACATTTAGAGCAAGAAGACCGGGATTTAGAATTTGAAAAACGCTATCAGTTACAACCACATGTGGTTTATCTTGCTAATAGTGGTGGATTAAAGGTTGGCGTTACGCGCGCAAATCAAAAGGCAACCCGCTGGATGGACCAAGGCGCAACGCAAGCCATTGTGTTTGCAGAAACAGAAAACCGGTACCAAGCGGGCATAATAGAAGTAGCCTTAAAAGCCCATATCTCTGATAAAACAAACTGGCGAAAGATGCTAACAGACGCTTTTGAGCCCATAGATTTATTAGACGAAAAGAAGCGTTTAGCATCTTTATTACCCAACACACTAACCAATTATTTTAGCGCTAATAATGACGTTTTTGAATTCACTTATCCTGTGGATGGATATCCTGAAAAAGTAAAGTCTGTTAACCTTAGTACAGTAAAGAATCTTTCTGCAAAGCTGAGCGGCATTAAAGGCCAGTATCTAATTTTTGAGAACGGACTAGTAATGAATATCCGCAGCCATGAAGGCTATGTGGTAGAACTGGCCGTTTCTTGAGCTGCGTTACTTAATCGCCTAAAAAAAAGACTAGAAATAAGCGCTGGAACACCTCTGTTAAGCACCCATGTTACAGTAAACGCGAGTAATATAACGTTTGGCGCAGCAAAATCATTATAAAGAAGTGCCCCAATAGCACTTTTGGCAAGGGGGTCAAAGATGCTTAATGGCGGTAGAAAAGACGTAATACTATAAGTAATAATGACCATCAACCAGGTTATGTAAAACGTGCTTGATATATCTAACCAAAAGATCAACAGCGTGGTTTGTAGGCTAAAAACTAAAAACAACACAGTAGCCGGCAACAAGGCTTTGGTTGTTGGCAACTGATTAAAGTCTAATCCGGTACCACTGCCCATTAAGGTATGTGCATACTTGTTTCGCGCAATGGCTTTTAGCAATTGTTTAATAACAAAAGCACCTGAAAACAGTAATCCAAGGGTTATCAATAAAGAAACCAAGCTCCACATACCTTTATATATAAATAGCAACCCAGCCAATACACCAATAATTATTCGGGTAGCAACCTTCATCAACTGATAGGCCATGGTTACCAACGTATTTTGCCTGGCATTTATATAATGACGTAGGAGTATTGAGCGCAAACCATAATCACCAACAAGTAATGGCGTTAAGATACCTGCAGTTTGTGCAATAATGTTAAACCGAAGTGCTTTCTTAAATGAAATCTTTGCGAAGGGGGAAATTATGATTCGCCAAACAGCCGTATCTAAAGTCCAGAAAACAACAGACAATATAACCAGCAATACCATTTTCCAAGCTGCTAGGGCTGTTAAATCTGCTCTTAAATCTGTATGCCAATCGGGGGAATTTATTTTGGAATACAATAAATAGCTGCTTCCTAAGATTAAGAATAACTGGAATAATAGCACCAGATATTTATATCTCAGTCTTTGCATTAAATAGCTATTTCTTGGCCCTGCTGAATGCCAAATACACGTTTAAATGCCCAAACAATGAGGTAGATAAAAATAGTATCTACTAGAGCGCATAAAATTTTAAACAGCCATCCGTCTAGCACATATCCACCAATAGTTTGAAAACTTTCTTGACCGATAAAAATAATGGTCACCACCAAAAACGTATCAACCAACTGAGAAGCCATGGTAGAAAAGTTATTGCGAACCCAAAGCCTTTTGCCTTTGGTTACTTTTTTCCAAAAGTGAAAAAGGCGAACGTCTAAAATCTGAGCCGATAAATAGGCCGCCATACTTGCCATGATTACTCGCCATGAGTTTTGAAAAACAACGTTGTACGCATCATCACTTACTGGAGAATTACTCATAGCAGGAAAAATATGCCCAAGCCAAAGTATAAAAAGCACAAAAAGCGAAACGCCAAAACCTGCAATCACCACTTCATTAGTGCGCTTTCTACCATAGATTTCACTTAAAATATCTGTAATTAAAAACGTTAATGGATAAGGAAGAATGCCAACTGAAATAACAAATGTCTTCCAATAACCAAAAAGCCAAATGTCAACAGCTATAAATTTGTTGGCAATAATATTACATGTTATAAGTGCGGCAATAAACAGCGAAGCCAGAAAGAGATAAATCCTTCTGGCAAGCGCTAATTTTTTTCCCTCTAAAACAATGGTATTATGCATTATTACTGAATGATGATATCAACGGGCATACGCATCATCATTCCTTCCTGCTTCATCACATGTTGAATATTCATATAAGTTTCATAGTACGTTCCTAAACGCTCTTTTAAGAGCTTATCACTTAAAGCGGCATCTACTTCGCCAAAAGATTCTAAAAGCTGTTCAAGTTTATTCTTTTGTTTCGGAAATGCTTTAATAGAATACCCATCTATACCAGCTTTTTTTGCAGCGATATCCAATGCAAGCTGCAACCCACCGAGGGCGTCTACCAAGCCAAGTTGTTTTGCTCTTAATCCACTCCAAACGCGTCCTTGACCGATGCTATCAATGTAGAGAGAATCTAAACCCCTACCATTTTTGACGCGCTGAATGAAGTCGCCATAAGTTTGATCTACACTTGTTTGAAAGAGTTTATATTCTTCAGGTGTTAATCCCCGATTAGCGCTAAGAACATCAGCCATATCTGCGGTTTTAACTGTGCTAAACTGAATACCAATCTTGTCTTCTAATAATTCTTGTGCCGTAAAATAGAGCATAAAAACGCCTATTGAACCTGTAATTGTTGTAGGATGAGCAACAATGGAATCTGCGGGTGCACTAATGAAATATCCACCAGAGGCCGCGTAATCGCCCATGCTCACAATAACGGGCTTTTTATTTCGTGCTCGTTGTAATTCATTATGAATGATATCTGAACCAAGGGCACTGCCACCGGGTGAATTCACGCGTAGAACAATGGCCTTAATGTCATCATCATTAGCAGCTTTTCGAATTGCTTCGGCAAATCTTTCAGGACCAATTGATGACTCATCGCCTTCTCCAGTTACAATATCGCCTTGCGCATAGACAATTGCTATTTCATCTTTTTTACGTTCAGCGCTTAAACTTTTTGCATAACGGCTATGCGAGATTATCGGAATATTATTTTCTGAGCGTGCCTCTGTAATCTTCTTAAACTTTTCATTGAGAGACGATTTATAGATCAGCTGATCTACCATTCCTAGTGCCAAGGCGTTTTTCGGAATAAAAGCTTTCATACAGTCTGCGATATTTTGGATGCTATCAGCCGTCATCTGTCTAGATTCAGCAACATCCGCTTTCATATCGCCCCATAAGTCATCTAACAATGTAGACAACTGAGTGCGATTCTCTGCGCTCATTTCTGAAAGGATAAATGGCTCTACGGCACTTTTAAACTTGTTATTAGACCCTCTAACAACAACTGGTTCAACACCAATTTTCTCAAACATACGCTTGAGATAAGGCTGTGAAACAGACATGCCATGCCAATCAAAATAACCACTCGGGTTTAGAAAAATAGAATCAGAAACGGAAGCAACGTAATAATTCGCTTGTGTATATAAATCCGAATAACTCCAAACAAACTTCCCAGAAGTTTTAAAGTCATTTATTGCATCTCTTATTTCACGCAGAGAAGCCATTCCCCCAGATAAAGTTCCAAATTCAAGATACACGCCTTTAATATTCTCATCATCTTTGGCGGCTTTTAAAGTCATGATGATTTCATTTAAACCTAACGTAGAAGTGCCCATTGAAAAAGCGGCGAAAGGATCTTCTATGGCTCTTTCTTGTACAGTACCGTTAAGTGCTATGCGTAGAATAGAATTATTTCTGACGATGATTTTTTCTTCTTTAGGCATAAGCAACAAAAGAAGAAAGAGGAAAAAAACAAACGTTAACCCTGCGAGTAAACTAGCTAAATAAGCTTTGAAAAATACTTTCATAAATGTTTTTTAAGTGAGTAATGTCTTTGTTTCATTAGGTACAAATTTGGGTAATAAGCAATTAAACCTAATTCAAGCTATAGCACAAATAGAGTTAAAAATTGGAACTATTGCACAAAAGTCTTCTATTTATAAGACCGAACCATGGGGTTACCAATCATTTAACAACTTTTTAAACCAAGTAATTTGTGTAGAAACAACACTATCTCCTAATGAAGTGTTGCACAATCTGTTACAAATAGAAAAAAACATGGGAAGAGTTAGAGCATCTGCTGACTATGAAGATCGTATCATTGACTTGGACATCTTGCTTTATGACGAGATTATTATTAACCAGCCAGAATTAAAAATACCTCACCCAAATATGCATCTTCGCCAATTTATATTAGAGCCTTTGTCAGAATTACAGCCCATGCTAACTCATCCTAAGCTCAACCAATCTATCTTGGCATTGTTAAAAGGATTGAAACAACAATGAATTACATCTGTATAGAAGGTAATATCGGAGCAGGCAAAACCACTTTCGCCAATAGATACGCTTCACTTACAGGAAGAACGCTCATTCTTGAAGAGTTTGATCAGAATCCGTTTTTAGAATCTTTTTATAAGCAACCCGAAAAACATGCCTTTCCGTTAGAAATGTCTTTTTTAGCAGAGCGTTTTAAGCAGCTAAACGACTTATTTACCAAGCCAGGTTTATTCGACCGCGGCTATATTGCGGATTACACCTTCTTAAAAACCATGATTTTTGCCGAAATCACCCTAACACAAGAAGAGTTTTTTATCTTTAAAAAGTTTTACGGACTCATTTCACGTCAACTACCTAAACCTGACTTAGTCCTTTATTTGGATACTCCTAGCACACAAGCACATCAAAACATACACGCAAGAAACAGAAGTATGGAGCTAGACATAACACTTGATTACTTAGCTAAAATTGAAAATGCATATAAATCCAAGCTTCTCAAATCTGATTATAACGTGATTGTAACGCCCTACGACACGAATTCCTGGTCGAATATGGATGATATTATATTAAAAGTAGAAGATTCTTTCAGCAAAAAGAAGCGGTAAATTAAAAAAGCTTGAGTTATTTTTTGAGCTCGACTTTGCACCGCTTAAATTATTACTATTTTTGCTCCAAACTAGAGAATAAAATAAACGCTACTCGTATGAAAAAGGTTACCATGCTGTTTCTGAGCCTTGCTCTCACTTTTGTGATATCAGCTCAGGAAAGTAACTCTGGTGAAGATAACTCTAACCAGGAAACCGCAACAGAAAAAGAAGAACCCACACGTAAATATCGGAGTTGGTCTATTGGCGGTGATTTCGGATGGTCATTGCTCTTTGGAGACATGCACCAACTAGAAGCTAACCAAGAATCCTTTAATGAAGGTTACGGCGGATTTGACCCCGGCTTTTCATTTAATCTACAAAAATGGTATTCTTCAGCTTGGGGTTGGAGAGGCCGTTTCGGATGGCAACAATATTCAGGCTCTAAAGGTATATATGCTACCCAGGCAACCTCTGCATTCAGAGGTGATTTCTCGGTTCAGCTAAACTTGTCGGGTATTGGTGCACGCAACCGCACATCTGAGCGCAAAGATGCATGGATTGTTAATGCTGGTATTGGCTACATGTTCTCAAATGCCATTGTTTACAGAGAAGGTAATGAGTACTTAAAGTTAGGTAGCGATCGTCAGCCTACTTTCGACCTGCCTTTAACTCCTGAAGAAAAGCAAGAGAATTCACATAACACAGTTTTGTTACCTTTCGGAATCGAATGGCGTTATCGGCTCTCTGAGCGCTTAGATTTTAAAGCCGCTTTAGATTTCACTTGGGCCATGGATGATAACCTTGATGGTTCAGAGACTGCCATAACAAATGACTGGCGCGATGCTACATATGGTACTGATGCTCAGAACCTTTCATTTTCTAACACAACGAACGACTTTCTCTATTACATGAATATCGGTGTTAATTACTACTTCTCATTTATTTCGAAGCACGAAGACCCAACTCCTATTGTGTATACAAGTGGAATTGATGCTCTTGAGCAGCGCATTACTGCGAACGAAGAGAACATTGCAGCTCTGATGAAAGATGAAGATAATGATGGTGTAAGTGATTATTTCGATAAAGAACCAGGAACTCCTGAAGGTTATATGGTTTATGGTGGAGGTCAAGCTGTAGACCAGGATAAAGATGGTATTCCTGACGAAATTGACGAAGATCCTTTCTCTACAAAAGGGACTAAGGTAGATGCAAATGGTCGCGAGTTAGATGATGATGGCGATGGCGTTCCAAATAGTCATGACCTTGAGCCTAACACCAAATCAGGTTCTTTCGTGAACTACCAAGGTGTAACCATTTTGGATAAAGTTGGCGGTGCAGCTAAGGGTAGTGAGGCGTTTTTACCTAACATCTACTTTAATTTTAACAAATCAGCTGTAACTTCAGCGAATTACCAGCGTTTAGCTACGGTTGCTAAATTCTTAGAAGCTAATCCTAACGTAAAACTACGCGTTATTGGTCATACTGATAAAGTTGGTTCTGAGTCTTACAACCAAAGCCTTTCTGAAAGACGTGCTAAAGCGGCTATCAATGCGCTTGTGAACGAATTTGGTGTAGACCCATCTCGCCTAGAAGCGGTAGCTAAAGGTAAATCGATGTTAGTATCTAAACGAAATGACATCAACAGAAGAGTTGATTTTGAAGTTGCTCAATAAATAACGAGAACTTTTAAGATATATGGAAAAGGGCTTCATTTCGAAGCCCTTTTTTCATTTTATAAATGCCTTAGCAAATTCCCAAATCGCAATTCCAGCGCTTACGGATACATTTAATGAATGTTTCGTTCCCAGTTGGGGTATTTCATACACGGCTTGGCATAAAGCCAAAACTTCATTTGAAACACCCTTTACTTCATTACCAAAAACGAGTGTAACTGGTTTATTAAAACTTGTACACTCATTTAGAACATAACTCGTGCTAGTGTGTTCAAGAGCAATTAATTCACCAAAAGGCTGCTCGCGTAAATAAGTAACCAAATCCGAAGCGCTATACCAACTAACCGATTCTGTAGCGCCCAATGCTGTTTTTTCAATTTCTGGGTGCGGTGGCAGTGCGGTAATACCACCTAAAACAAGCTGAGAAACTCGAAATGCATCACAGATTCTAAAGATCGAACCTACATTATGTAAACTTCGAACATCATCAAGAACTACCCGAATAGGTAATTTTTTCGACTCATGAAATTCATCTAACGATAACCTATTTAACTCACTATTTCGTAGCTTTCTCATTAAGTCTATCTTCGTAAACTTTCAATCAAAATTAACAGAATTTGGCTATCATGGCTGGTGTTACACCCTTAATGCAACAATATCAAAACATCAAGGCAAAGCACCCTGATGCACTGCTATTATTTCGTGTTGGCGACTTTTATGAAACATTTGGAAAAGATGCAATAAAAACTAGTCAGATCTTAGATATAGTATTAACAAAGCGCTCTAACGGATCTGCTGCTGATATTGAACTCGCAGGTTTTCCGCATCACGCACTAGACACCTATTTGCCAAAATTGGTACGCGCTGGCCAACGTGTTGCTATTTGTGACCAACTTGAAGACCCAAAGCAAACTAAGACCATTGTAAAACGTGGCGTTACAGAGCTTGTAACACCAGGTGTGACTTTAAATGATCAAATCCTTCGCTCAAAAAGCAACAACTTCTTAGCGGCAATACATTTTGACAAAGACAATCTAGGAATAGCATTCGTTGATGTATCCACAGGCGAATTCTTAACAGCTCAGGGCAACCAAGAGTACATAGATAAGTTAATCCAAAGTTTGAACCCAACAGAAGTTCTATTCTCAAAGAAATACAAGCAACAAATTAATGATTGGATTGGCTCACGGTGCTATTCTTTTGCCATGGACGACTGGGCGTTCCAATTCGATTTTGCCTATGAAAGTTTAACTAATCACTTTAAAACTTCTACTCTAAAAGGCTTTGGGATTGAAGATATTAGAAGTGGAATAACGGCATCAGGCGCTATTTTACGATACCTATCAGACACACAACATAACAAACTCGAACACATAGCATCTATCAGCAGAATTACTGAAGATGACTATGTATGGATGGACCGCTTTACGATAAGAAACTTAGAACTTTTTCAGAGTAATGCCCCAGACGGTGTAAGCCTACTAGATGTTGTAGATAAAACCATAACGCCAATGGGCGGAAGAATGCTAAAAAGATGGCTTGCTTTACCCCTTAAAGACAAAAAGAAAATTGAAGAAAGGCATGATCTTGTTGCCTATTTTAAAAGTAAAAACAATTTAACTGAAGCGATCATAGACCAACTTTCCTTAGTTCATGATATAGAAAGACTTGTATCCAAAATTGCAACAGGAAAAATAAATCCGAGGGAGGTTCTTGCGCTTAAAAGTAGTCTTGAAGCCATCAACCGCTTAAAAGAAAATTTAGCCAAAAGCAAAGAAAATTCACTTATCAAATTAGAAGGCTCACTAGAGCCCACCGCTTCATTAGAGCAGTTAATTGTAAAGTATATATCTGAAGAAGCACCTATTGCAATCGCTAAGGGTGGTGTTATAAACAAAGGTCTTAACGAAGAACTTGATGATTTACGAAACCTTTTAACCAACGGGAAAGAACACTTAGAACAAATACAACAACGAGAAGCAGAACGCACATCTATTTCTAGCCTTAAACTGGCATTCAATAACGTTTTCGGTTACTATCTAGAAGTCAGAAATACTCATAAAGATAAAGTCCCAGCTGAATGGGTTCGAAAACAAACACTGGTTAACGCTGAACGCTATATCACTGAAGAACTAAAGACTTATGAAACCAAAATTTTAGGCGCAGAAGAACGCATTCTAAAATTAGAAACTGAAATTTATAGTGAATTTATTGGACAACTACAGCGATACATCAGCATTTTACAATACAACGCAAAGGTGATTGCCAAAATAGATTGCCTAGTGAATTTTGCAATCATTGCAAGACAGTACAAGTATTTTCGACCAGAATTTACAGATGAAGACATCATATCAATCACTGGTGGTAGACATCCTGTTATAGAGCAACAATTAAGTCCTGATAACCCATACGTTGAAAGTGATACGCACCTCAATAAAGAAAGTCAGCAAATTATTATGATTACCGGGCCAAACATGTCTGGTAAAAGTGCACTTCTAAGGCAAACCGCTTTGCTTTGCCTATTGGCACAAATTGGCAGCTTTGTACCCGCCAAGTCACTCAAACTAAAATTATTAGACAAAATTTTTGTCCGCGTTGGCGCCTCAGACAATATCAGTCAGGGTGAAAGTACATTCATGGTAGAAATGAATGAAACTGCAAGCATTCTGAATAACCTTTCACCTCAGTCGCTCATTTTGTTAGATGAAATTGGACGAGGCACAAGCACATATGACGGCATTTCTATAGCTTGGGCAATCACTAACTTTTTACATGAACACCCAAGTAAACCCTTAACCCTTTTTGCAACACACTATCATGAGCTCAATGAGATGACTCACGAGTTTACGCGAATCAAGAACTTTAATGTATCAATCAAAGAAGTTGAGGGTCGAATAATATTTATGCGCAAGCTTGTGGCAGGCGGTAGTGCACACAGCTTTGGCATACATGTGGCAGAAATGGCGGGGATGCCAAAATTTGTAACGCATAAGGCCCATGCTATGCTACAAAAACTTGAAGCATTACGAGAAAATGATGACACCTCTAAAGCACTCAAAAAGGATGCATTGCAATTAAGCTTTTTTCAACTTGACGACCCGTTACTTGAAAATATCAAGAACGATTTAGCCGGAATAGACATAAATACCCTCACCCCCGTAGAAGCATTAATGCTATTAAATGAATGGAAACAAAAACTTGGTATTAACTAGCTATAAAAATTGCATTTCGGATTTCAACATTGGAAAATTATTTTATTTTTGCCGACCCAAACGCGAAAGTAGCTCAGTTGGTAGAGCACGACCTTGCCAAGGTCGGGGTCGCGGGTTCGAATCCCGTCTTTCGCTCAACTCCCTCTCCACATGGAGAGGGATATTTGTTTAAAGCCCTTTTTATTGGGCATCGTTTAGTACTTTTACATCACGCCCTGGTGGTGGAATAGGTAGACACGCAGGACTTAAAATCCTGTCTGCAGAAATGCGGGTGCGGGTTCGATTCCCGCCTGGGGCACAA
>CAYQDW010000069.1:0-11982 GCA_964416385.1 uncultured Cryomorphaceae bacterium
TTTTTTCACAACGCACCCTACCTTAGCCAACCCAATGCCACTACAATGAAACGCCTGCACCTTTTTGAGTTTGAAGATCTTGGTTGGTTTCCGGCCATCATCCGCAATTACATGACCGACTATCTGCAGGAGGTTACCAACCGGTTTGATTTTTACCGTGCCATTGTGCCTGTAATTGCCAAAGGCGTGCAAAAAAGCGGCACCAACCAAATACTTGATATGGCCTCCGGTGGCGGTGGCGGTTGGCTTAATCTGGCCAAACATCTCCAAGAAGATCTGCCGGGGGTAAGCGTAAAACTCAGCGATCTATATCCCAATATTTCGGCCTATAAAAAGGTGAGCGCGCAGGTTTCTGGCTTTTTTACCTACAGCACCCAGCCGGTAAACTGCCTTGATGTACCCGCTGATCTGAAGGGTTTAAGAACGCAGTTTTTGTCGCTGCATCACTTTAAGCCCATGCAGGCGGTTCATATACTTGATAATGCCGTAAAAGCCGGCCAGCCCATACTCTTGGTTGAAGGCCAGAAACGGGATCTCAAACATTTTATCCAGTTTTTCTTTAGCCCGATAGGCGTATTGCTGCTCACACCGTTTATTAGGCCATTTCGGTTATCCCGCATCTTGCTTACCTACATTATACCCGTTGTGCCGCTGTTTGTGTGGTGGGATGGGCTGGTTTCTGTGCTGCGCACTTACAGTCAAAAAGAAATGCGCGAAATGACGCAGTTGGTAAACGAAAACGAAAAATACAATTGGGAAATAGGCGAAACCAACGAAAAGGGCATTACACTACAATATTTATTGGGTTACCCAAAAGAGGAAAACTAAAAATCAAACCCTTCCGTCCTGCACTAACCTCACCCCCAACCCCTCTCCAAATTGGAGAGGGGAGTAACTTCAGGTTTTTATGGCATCGGCATGACTCTTTCAATGAAACCACGAAAATCCCCTCCTGTGTAAGGAGGGGCCTGCCGGCCGGCAGGCAGGTGCCCCGAAAGCATTCGGGGCGGGGTGGTTGGTTAATATTAACCGTAAATTTAGCGTTGAAAATAAGCTCTTCATGAATCACGAATACTACCTTAAAAAAGCCATTTCTATCGCCCAAAAAAGCATGAATGCCAACACGGGTGGTCCCTTTGGCTGTGTGATTGTAAAAGATGGAGAGATCATTGCCGAAGGTACCAATGAAGTAACCAGCACCAACGACCCCTCTGCCCACGCTGAAGTAGTGGCCATCCGTAAGGCCTGCCAAAAACTAAATGATTTTCAACTCACAGATTGTATCGTGTACACCAGTTGCGAGCCCTGCCCCATGTGCCTGGGGGCTATTTATTGGGCACGGCCTAAGGCTGTTTACTTTGCCAGCAACCGCCATGATGCAGCCAACATTGGCTTTGATGACCAATTTATTTATGATGAACTGGAAAAACCTATGGACGAGAGGAAAATTCAGTTCAGCCAGTTAAGA
Source organism: uncultured Cryomorphaceae bacterium (assembly GCA_964416385.1). Classification (GTDB taxonomy): domain Bacteria; phylum Bacteroidota; class Bacteroidia; order Flavobacteriales; family Schleiferiaceae; genus JAUHWL01. The sequence continues at coordinate 1,469 of CAYQDW010000069.1, forward strand.
CTGGATGTTGCAGATGCGCTTTTCAAAGCTTGGCAAGAAAAGGAGGACAAGGAAAGCTATTAAAGGATGAGGAATTAAGGATGCGGATGGGAGGTTAGGGTTAATGTTGAGCACTTTGAGACCTGTTCTTTTTCGTCCATTATCCTGTATCCATAATCCTTTGCAACAGCTACCTTTGCGCGCTTATTCTAACCCTATGCATTTAAGCATTAACGAAATCCTTTCGGCCACAATGGTTCTTTTTGCGGTGATTGATATTCTGGGCAGCATACCGCTCATTTTATCGCTACGCCAAAAAGTTGGTCACATACAATCAGAAAAGGCATCTGTTGCAGCGCTATTGCTTATGATTGCCTTTCTTTTTGCTGGAGAAACCATCCTTTCCATTCTGGGTGTAGACATTAACAGTTTTGCGGTTGCGGGTTCTTTAGTCATCTTTTTTCTGGCATTAGAAATGATTCTGGGCATTCGCCTATATCGCGATGAAGAGCCAAGCAGCGCCTCTATTGTGCCCATTGCCTTCCCCTTAATTGCGGGTGCTGGTACGCTTACAACATTACTTTCTATGCGGGCTGAATATGATTATATCAACATCATCATCGCCATCCTTATAAATATAGTCTTGGTTTTTTTGGTACTTAAAAATACGGCCCGGTTGGGTAAGATACTCGGTACAGGCGGCATTAGTATTCTGCGCAAAGTATTCGGAATTGTACTTTTGGCCATTGCGATAAAACTATTCACCACTAATATTCAACAGCTTTTCTAAAAAAACATCATGGCACAAGAAGATCAGTTTAAAAATGTAATCTCACACGCCAAAGAATACGGCTTTATCTTTCAAAGCAGTGAAATATATGACGGGCTTAGTGCCGTTTATGATTACGGCCAAAATGGCGCGCTGCTAAAAAATAACATTAAAGAATATTGGTGGAAGGCGATGGTGCAGATGCACGAGAACATCGTGGGCATAGACAGTGCCATTTTTGCACACCCAACAACTTGGAAAGCCAGTGGTCACGTTGATGCTTTTAACGACCCTCTTATTGACAATAAAGACAGCAAGAAGCGCTACCGTGCGGATGTGCTCATAGAAGATCATGTGGAGAAAATTCGCCAAAAAATCACCAAAGAAGTGGTAAAAGCGGCACAGCGCTTTGGCGAAACATTTGACCAGGAATTATATCTGCAGACCAATCCGCGCGTGGTTGGTTACCGTGAAAAGGCTGATGCCATCATGCAACGTTTTGTGAACGCCCTTGAGCGCAATGACCTTGCAGATGTAAAACAACTTATTGTTGATGAAGGTATAATCTGCCCGGTGAGCGGCAGTAAAAACTGGACAGACGTACGCCAGTTTAACCTCATGTTTGGTACTAAATTGGGTTCTGTGGCAGAAGATAGCACAGACCTTTACTTGCGCCCCGAAACTGCACAAGGTATTTTTCTCAATTATCTAAATGTGCAGAAAACCGGCCGGATGAAAATCCCATTTGGTATTGCACAAATCGGGAAGGCCTTCCGCAATGAAATTGTTGCACGACAATTTATCTTCCGCATGCGCGAATTTGAGCAAATGGAAATGCAGTTTTTTGTGCGCCCCGGCACAGAAATGGAATGGTATGAACGCTGGAAAGCCAAACGTATGCAGTGGCACCAAAGTTTGGGAATGGACCCGGGCAAATATCGTTTTCACGATCATGATAAACTTGCGCATTATGCCAATGCTGCGGCTGATATAGAATTTGAATTTCCATTCGGCTTTAAAGAGCTTGAAGGAATACATAGCCGCACAGATTTTGACTTGAGTAACCACGAAAAGTATAGCGGTAAAAAACTAAACTACTTTGATCCAGAGCTTAATGCCAACTATACGCCTTATGTGGTAGAAACCTCAATTGGGTTAGACCGCATGTTTTTGGCCGTTTTTAGTACTGCTCTTAAAGATGAACAACTACAAGATGGCAGCACGCGTACGGTACTTGCATTACCATACTTTTTAGCGCCTATTAAAGCAGCTGTATTGCCTTTAGTGAAAAAAGACGGACTACCAGAGGTTGCAAGAAACATCATGAACGACCTCAAGTTCGATTTTCAAATGCAGTATGATGAAAAAGACGCCATAGGCAAACGCTACAGGCGTCAAGATGCTATTGGCACACCGCTATGCATTACAATAGATCACGACACACTTACCAATAACACCGTTACATTGCGTCATAGAGATAGTATGAAGCAAGAGCGTATTGCTATTGAGGATTTGCGTAGCACATTGCAGGCACAAGTAAGCATGACTACACATTTAAAAAAGTTGGTTGATTAGCAACGCTTTAGCTAATACAAAAAGAATTTTTTGAAATTCCATCTATTCAATGTATGGCTAATTTGAAAGTTCAAATAGATTATTATCTTTGACGCGTTTAAGAAATAATTTTTAAATCTCGAGAGTTAAAGATGAAAAAAGTAAGTTTGTTTTTTGCTAGCCTTGCAATGGTAGCATTTGTAGCTTGTAACAATGGTGGCGAAGCTGCATCAGAAGAGACAATGGAAGAAACAACAGAAGCAGTAGAAGAAACTGCTGAAGAAGTTGTTGAAGAAGTTGAAGAAGTTGCTGACAGTACAATGGAAGCTACTGAAGATGCAGTTGAAGAAGCTGCTGACGCTACTGAAGATGCAGTAGAAGAAGTAAAAGAAGAAATGTAATATCTCTTCTTGTAAGATTAAAAGCCTCTCAAAATTTGAGAGGCTTTTTTTTGTGCCTAATTTTCTTCGCCTAAAGCGCTTAACAATGCCTTAGAAACAATGGGGTCGTCTTCAAATAAAATTGGGTACATGCCTTGGTCTCCCCAGATATTACGGGCAATCATGGCTTTTATACGTGCTGCCAAAACCTTTCGCGTGTCTAGATCTAATTCTTCAGGCTTCATTTTGATGCTCGAAAAAGCAAACAGTTCCCCTAATAAACTATCGCCAACAACAAAGTTTTTACGAAAATCTTGGGCTGTTAATTCAGAAAGCACTTTTCGGTGCTGATCAACATAGGTAAAGGCATAACGATCAATCTGGCCAATACCAAAATAATGATAAAGCCATCCTAAAGCCTTAGAAGAGGTGTCAATGGCCACAAAGATATCGGGCATTATTCCGCCACCGCCAAAAACCACCTTGCCAGCTGGCGTAACAAATTGCTCTTGGCTGGCAAAAACACTGCTATCTACCTGCATAAGTTCGCCATTGTTAAAACGGTTTTCAGCTTCACGCTGGTAAGCATCAAAACCTTCGTTATAAGGCTTTTGTATGCTACGCCCAGTTGGGGTATAATATCTTGCTGTGGTTAGGCGCACACGGCTGCCGTCTTTCAATGTCATTTCTTCTTGTACCAGTCCTTTTCCAAAACTTCTTCTACCAATTAGGGTAGCGCGGTCATTATCTTGTAATGCCCCGGCAACAATTTCGCTGGCACTGGCAGAACCCTCATTTACCAGAACATAGAGCTCTCCTTCTTCAAATTCACCGCCACGTGTGGCATAGGTATAATTGGTGTTTCCATTGCGCTGCTTGGTGTAAACAATGAGCGCATCTTTCTTTAAAAAAGCATCTGCAATGGTTATCGCGCCGCGAAGTAAACCCCCGGGGTTATCACGCAAATCTAAAATCAGCGTGCGCATACCGGCACTTTTTAGTTTTTCTAGTGCATCTGTAAATTCATCGGGGGTGGTTTCTGCAAAGCGATTAATTCTGATTAGCCCAACTTCTGGTGTTAGCATATAGGCAATGTCAACGCTTTGCAGCGGAATTTTTCCGCGTACAATATCAACTTGCCCACTTGTATGGGCATATGGGCGATAATAGTGTACAGATACTTGTGTACCACTTTTACCCTTTAAAAGCTCTGGATATGCTTGTTCTGGAAAAGAAATACCAGCAACTGGTGTTGTGTCTATTTTTACCAACCGATCACCGCCCATTAAGCCGGCTTTGGCGCTTGGTCCGTTGGGCACAACCCGCAAAACCACCAGCGTATCGCGGTAAATCATGTATTCAATCCCCACGCCTTCAAAGCTTCCGCGTAAACTTTCTTCGCTCTTTTGCACGTCATTTTTGGCGATGTATGAAGAATGGGGATCAAGTTTATGGAGCAATTCTGAAATGGTGAGATCTAATAGGCTGTCTGTATTAACCTCATCCACATAGTCGTAATCTATATAATTGATGAGTTGTTTTAGTTTTTGTTCGCGCACATCATCATCCATTAAAGCCACAGGCCGTGCTGGGTAATTCATGCGGTTACCAATCATGATGCCAACAACTACGGCAAGCGCAAAGAGTAATGGGAGATATGTTTTTACATTATTCATTCTGTGATTTCTACAATTTGCTCAACTTCTACACCGGCTTGCACTAAAAAATTCAATCCTTTATCATCTTTATAACGGTTCATGTATACCAAACGTTTTATACCCGCCTGGTGAATGAGCTTGCTGCACTCCTTACAAGGGCTCATGGTTAGGTATAATGTGGCATCACGACAGCTATGTGTACTGCTGGCAACCTTTAAAATGGCGTTGGCCTCGGCATGCAGCACATACCATTTGGTTTTATTTTCCATTTTCACATTACCATCCTCATCTAAAACCTCATTCCCTAGCTCATCCAAGACGGGTGTTTCATTATCGTCTTCGCAAATATTTTCCATACCTGTTGGCGTGCCATTGTAACCATCAGAAATAATCATGCGGTCTTTAACAATAAGCGCACCAACCTTTTTGCGCTCGCAATAACTTAACTTGGCCCATTCGCTAGCCATACGTAGATAGGCCTTATCGTATTTCAGTTGTTTTTTGCTCATTTAATTTTTTCATTTCTGCTTTAGCACATCATCTTTTCCTTTGCCATTAACGCTTTTAATCTGGTTTTGTGTTTTGAATAACACTTGGTATGCTTTTGGAAATTCTCTAGACCAAAACCATTCACGGTGTTCACCATCAGCTGGGAAGCTAAAAACTGCTTTATGCCCAAGCGCAAACATGGTAGATTTCATGCTGATTATTTTATCCATTACATCGCCATCGTCTTCAGAACTGCCAGCCACAAAAACACAAAACGGACTGCCTTTTCTCATCCAGCTGGTATATGTGGTATCAACCCAAAAACTTGGCGAAAAGATTAATGCATTACCAAAAACATCATTGTGATGCGTAGCGCCATAATAACTAATCAATCCACCCAAACTGCTGCCGCCTATTGCGGTAAAAGCAGCCTCTGGCTTGGTACGGTAAACAGAATCTACATAAGGTTTTAAAGTATTGATTATAAACGCTACATATTTGGCGCCTTCGCCACCACCATATTTATGGTGGGTATTAGGCATATATTCAGCCATTCTACGTTCTCCGCCATTTTCAATGCCAATTACAATGCAGCCGCCATCACCAATAACAAATAGTGAATCTAGTGTTTCATCTAGCCGCCATTCGCCAGCAAAACTCGCAGAATCTACAAATAGATTTTGACCATCTTGCATATAAAGCACTGGGTAGTGTTTAGTGGTGGTTGCATAATCGGGGGGCAAGTACACCCAAATTGTGCGCTGGTAACCAAACTGCGGCATTTCAAAGTTGGTTATTGTATGCACGCCAGGTTTAAAACTATGTTTGCTTTTTGGCGATGTACATCCCCAAAAAACAAGAATTAAGACGATTACAATCGGTTGTTTCACAGCCTTCAAACTTAACAAAAGCATACGCGCAAGTATGCTATAAAACCTTTAACATCATCCTTGAACCTAAGGCAATAAATTGCCGTTTTACAGATACACATAATTACGACATTAGCCCCGTGAACGCAGCAAGAAAGCAAACATCAAAATTAGCCAGTTGGGGTTTTAACGGACCTGAACCGTTTTTAATTGCCGGACCGTGTAGCGCAGAAAGTGAGTACCAGGTTCTTGAAACCGCAAAGGCTATAGCCGCCGGTGGTAGGGTTAGCGCTATACGCGCAGGCATTTGGAAACCACGCACCCGCCCAGGCAGCTTTGAGGGTATTGGTAACCCCGCCATTCAATGGTTGATAAAAGCTGGTAGAGAAACTGGCTTGCCAGTAATTACCGAGGTTGGCAATCCAACACATGTTGAGCAAGCGCTAAAACACGGCATTGATATGTTATGGATTGGCGCGCGAACCACAGTAAATCCGTTTTACGTTCAAGAAATTGCAGAGGCACTACGCGGTGTAGATATACCAGTGATGGTGAAAAATCCACTACATGCAGATATTGCACTTTGGTTAGGCGCCATAGAACGTTTTTCGCAGGTTGGAGTAAAACGCCTTGCCGCAATACATCGCGGTTTTTACACCGACCAACCGGCACCATTTAGAAATGAACCGCGTTGGGAGCTCAATTTTGAACTCCGCACACGCATGCCTGAATTGCCCATTTTGTGCGATCCCAGTCATATAGCGGGCCGCGCAGACCTGGTGGCAGAAGTGGCGCAAACCGCCCTAGATATTAACCTTGACGGTTTGATGATAGAAACACACATCAACCCAAAAGTAGCTCTTAGCGATGCCGCACAGCAGATTACGCCAGTGCAGCTAGACATACTTATGGATAATTTATTTATCCGTTCTGAAGAAGTTGATGAAGAGGGCATCAGACAAAAACTGCGTGATTTAAGAACACACATTGATCACATTGATCATGAAATAATTGATAAGCTCAAAGAGCGCTTTGCCCACGTAGACACAATTGGTAAGATTAAACAAGAAGATCACATTACGGTATTTCAAATGGCCCGCTGGTTTGATTTGATCTCTGATAGAAAAAAAGCAGGTGAAGCCGTAGGCCTAGATCCTGATTTACTTTACGAATTGTTTAGTGTGATTCACAAGTTTTCTGTTAAGCGACAAACAACCATTGCGCAGACAGAAAAAAAATAAATACCAACGCATGTGGCCCAACAAAAGTCATGTGATGGCAAGGTATTTACAGCGCTTTAAACCATTGTAAAAGGCGCTTTTGGCTTGTGATTTAAAACGAGATCTGCCATAGACCTACCCAATAATGCCCTGTTTTTATTTACTTTGATCACCAATCAAATCTCCCTATGCAAGAACGAAGATGGGTGCAAAAAGCAATTCCCAACCCAAACACAATAGAAACGCTTAGTCAAGAATTAGGTATTGATACCCACTTGGCCCATTTACTTGCCCAGCGCGAGGTAAATACCTTTGAACAAGCGCGTTCTTTTTTTAGGCCCAACCTAAACCAGCTCCATGATCCCTTTTTAATGAAGGGGATGAATGAGGCCGTTAACCGTATTGAAAAAGCAATTGCCGGCAACGAAAACATCTTGATTTATGGCGATTATGATGTGGATGGCACCACAGCGGTAAGCCTGGTATACAGTTACCTCAGCCAGATTTATGATCGCCTGGATACGTACATCCCAGACCGCTATACCGAGGGCTATGGCGTGAGTTTTCAGGGGATAGACTATGCCGATGACAACGACATCAGCCTGATTATTGCGCTGGATTGCGGTATTAAAGCCGTAGATAAGGTGGCCTATGCGGCCGAAAAAGGCATAGATTTCATCATCTGCGACCACCATAATCCAGGCCCAGAAATTCCGGCCGCGGTAGCCGTTTTAGACCCCAAACAATTTGACTGCACATACCCATATAAAGAATTAAGTGGCTGCGGGGTTGGTTTTAAGCTCATGCAAGCTTTGCACCAAAAGCGCGGGGGCTATTTTCAGGAATTAATTCCCCTCTTAGACCTTCTTGCTATAAGTATTGGGGCGGATATTGTGCCGATTACCGGAGAGAACCGCACACTGGCCTACTTTGGTCTTGAAGTGTTGAACAGCAACCCACGGCCTGGCTTGCGGGCCCTGATGGCGGTATCAGGCAAAGACCAGTTTTCTATTACCAATGTGGTTTTTATCCTTGGTCCGCGCATTAATGCTGCCGGCCGTATTGAACATGGCAAAAAAGCCGTTGAGTTGCTTACAGGTGCCAATGCAGAAGCGTTGCTAGATCTGGCCAGCGCCATAGATGATCACAACAAAACCCGTAAAGATCTTGATCGCGGCATAACCGAACAGGCCTTACAGATGATTGTGGACGAAGATCTCATCCACCGGAAAACCACTGTTCTGTATGAAGAAACCTGGCATAAAGGGGTGATTGGTATTGTTGCAAGTCGTTTAATTGAAAAATACCATCGGCCCACAGTAATTATTACCAAGAGTGGCGATAAACTGGCTGGCAGTGCACGCAGTGTACCGGGTTTTGACCTGTACGAAGCGCTGGAGCAATGTAGCGAAACACTTATTCAATTTGGCGGACATAAATATGCTGCGGGCATGACCTTGCTGGAAGAAAACTTTATGGCCTTCCGCGATCGTTTTGAAGCCGTGGTACATGAGCGCATAGATCCGGCACTGCTCACTCCACTCATTGAATACGACCTTGAAATAAAACTGGCCGACATTACCGATAAATTCTATCGTATTCTTAAGCAGTTTGAGCCGCACGGTCCGGGCAACCTCTCACCCACATTTGTTACCCATAACCTGAAAGATACCGGTTGGGCTAAAGGTGTGGGGCAGGATGAAGCCCATTTAAAATTTCAGGCTGTTGAAGCAGAAACGGGCACCAAAATGAGCGGTATCGCCTTTAGCTTTGGCCATTTGGCTGAAGAGATAAAAAATGGAAGGCCATTCAGCATTGCCTACCACGTAGAAGAAAACCATTGGAACGGCAACGTGAGTTTGCAGCTGATGGTGAAGGACTTGAAATTGGAAGAATGATTTTGGATACAGAGAGATACTGATTGGCCACACAGAGGATTAAGATGAGCAGGTTATTACACATTCAAAAACTTCTTTATGTAGCGCTGATTTGGAGCTTTTTGGCATGCCGTAACACGCAATCAACTTTTACAAAGACCTTTTCTGCTGATTATACTATACATAATGCCATAACTGATTACAATTCACGTTTCAGCCCAACAGACTAAGAAATTCTTCTTGCTGAGCAACTCCTGAAGGAACAAGTAAAAAGCCTCAATAAAGACCGAATAAATCAAGGTTGGGGCTGCCCAACAATTCATAAAAACATGAGTAAATACGCAAGGCAATACGTTGGATATTTAAGTTCAACCGGTGAAAAAATACTAGGGGTAAATGCGGTTTGGCAAGCTAAAGTGCCCGATTATTTTAAGGAGGAGATTGATTTTGTGCTGGACGGCTGTAGCCATTTTTGGAGCGTTGAAGTAAACTTATCCACCACAAAAAGTGGCTAATCTGATGATTAATGGGATAGGCTAACCAGAGCTATTAGCTATCGTCCATAGACCATAGACTATCTACGCTGTTTCCGTTTCTTCCCGTACTTCAACCCGCATATAATTGTGGTCTTCGTAAAACTTGTCTTTAAAGGTTAATGGGCTGGGCGTACCATCACGCAGCACACGATAAACCATCCATAAAACCGGCAAGGGTGACAATGAAAAGAGCATAATGGCCCAACGTGCCGTGGGGTCAAGTTCGCAAACCATTAAATAGATAAATACATAAAGTGTAGTGAGGAAAATGGGGGTCTTTATCTTTTCCATCGCAGCCTATTTTATTGGATAACAGCAAGTAAGGAGAAATGTTGTCTAAGCCCAATACCAACTCCTCTATATTTATCCCCCTTAGGCGGAGATTTTGCTTATCCCCCGCTGGCGGGGGTATGGGGGTGGATTTTTTGTTCTGAATTGCATACTTCAAGTATTTTCGCGCCATGGGAAAGAACAAACTCAAGCGTTTTACAGAGAGCGAAACGTTTGGCAACATGATTCAGCCGCAACGCGAAGACGTAATGCGTGGGCTACCGCTGCGCGGCCATTGGGGCAAGCAGCATTTTAAGAATGACAAACCCATTGTGTTGGAACTGGGCTGCGGCCATGGCGATTACACCGTTGGGCTGGCGCGGCTTTTCCCGGAAAAAAACTTCATTGGCATAGATATTAAAGGTGCACGCATGTGGCGCGGGGCTAAAACTGCCCTGGCAGAGGGCCTGACCAACGCTGCCTTTCTACGTACCGAAATTGAACTGATAGAACTATGCTTTGCTGAGCATGAAGTGGCCGAGATCTGGATCACCTTTCCTGACCCACAGATAAAATACAAGCGGGCGAAACACCGCCTGGTACATCCAAACTTTCTGGATAAATACGCGCGTATACTTTGCTCCGGAGGAAAAATTCACCTGAAAACAGACAGCGAATTTCTTCATGGCTACACCAGTGGTATTGTGCAAATGATGGGTTATGAGGTGCATGAGGCGTATTACGACATTCATCACCAACTACGCCACAATCCCGAACATGTTCTCTTTACCATCAAAACGTTTTATGAGCAAATATGGCTGGCACAGGGAAAGGCCATAAGTTACCTGTGCTTTAGCGTATAATTGATTTTAACTGCGCGGTCTTTTGCTTGGAATTTCTGGTCACTGAGTCG
>CAYQDW010000070.1:0-11868 GCA_964416385.1 uncultured Cryomorphaceae bacterium
GGGTGCGCCTCTCACACCACCCAGCGTACGGGTCTCGTACTGTGCGTTTCCTAATTCATCAACTCAAGGCTCTTTTCACCCCTGCCGGCGCGGATATGTAATCCGTGCCGAACTACTAAAAAGGCTGTTTTCTACTTTTAGTGCATGAGTGCTAATTACAAATTCCATAATCCCGAAGGAGTCTACTTTGTAAGTTTTGCTGTAGTTGATTGGTTGGATGTTTTTACCCGAAATGAACATAAGGATATAGTTCTAATTGATTGAAAAACTTTTTTGGCACGGATTGCAAATCCAGGCCAGCCCTGCATTTATTTAACCATTTATACCTTTAGGCATTACAAAACCCAGAACCATTAATGATAAAAGATATTAAAATACCAGATTCCATTGGCTTAAGAACTGAATACAAAAGAAAATTCAATTTATGGGAAATGTATCGTGCCTTTGTTCTGATACCAAATGCTGTTGTTAAGATGATTAAAAACAATCGAAATAACGCATTAAGCAAACACTTTGTTGAGAGATTACAATTAGCGGTAACTGAAGTAAACGGCTGTGCTGCATGCTCATATGCCCATACATATATAGCTTTAAAACAAGGCATGAGCAGTGAAGAGATCAATAGTTTTTTAAGCGGAGATGGCGTATTTACGAAACAAGAAGAAGCCAAGGCAATCATTTTTGCCCAACATTTTGCAGATACCCGGGGCTTTCCTAAAAAAGACGCATACAAATCAATAACACAGGAATACGGTGAAGAAAAGGCACAAATTATTCTTTCTGCCGTACAGTTAATGATTGCAGGAAATATTTACGGAATACCGTACAGTGCATTTCAGTCAAGACTAAAAGGGAAACCATATAAAGATAGCTCGTTGATTTATGAATTAGGGATGCTGGTTGCTGGTTTTATAGTTTTACCTATTGCTTTGATTCATGGTTTTTTAAGAATCATTATGGGTATTTCTAGCACAAGACTTGAAGAAAACAGTAAGACAGATTAACCAACCTGAGTTCAATTAATACAACTTTTTTAGGCCAGGAAAAATATCACGGTCAAAGTACAACCCTACAATATGTAGCCACAAAATGCAAAGGGCTATAAAAACGGGGAAGCTGAGCATGTTGTATTGCCAAGCAGCTTCAAATTGAAAATGCATTAAATGCATAATGCCACGGGTTAACCCACAGCCCAAACACTCTATATCTAAAAAACGCTTAGAAGGGCACACAACGGCACCATCATTAAAAAAATCGGCTGGAAGAAAAAGCAAATAAAAAGGCGTTGCAATTATTACCAATTGCAACGCCTTAATAATTATTCTACGCATAGAAATTATGCAGACTATTTTTTACCAAGAATAACCACAAGTGCATGGATAAGACCTGGCAAACCACATAGTAATGTCAAAATTAAATTTGTTGTTACACGTGATGTCCAATTATTGTTTTCGTACAAATACATAGAAATTACGGTTCCAAAAGGAACAAGCAGAATAAGTAAGATGTACAACAACGTACGGTCATCTGTAGTGGTAGCATCTTCCTCATACGTTACAATGTCTGCTTTGTCGGCCTTATTTTGATTGCGCACGGTAGCTGAAGTACGCGCTTTAGCCGTATTAACAAAACTTGGTGATGTACGCTTAGCTGCACTACGTGGCGCTGTTTTCTCTGATACCTTGTTGGCCTTTACTTCAGTTGTTACCTCTGCAACCTTAGCTTCTTCCTGCTCAGTAGAGATTACAAATTCGTTGGCCACCTCAGCATCTTTAACTGTAGCTACTTCATCACCAGGAATAATTTTTCCACCAGGTCCGTAACTTTTTACTGAAGTCTTTTCTGCGACTGGATTGGCTTTGGTAGCATGAGAAACGCTGGCTGTTTTTTGTGTGCTACAAGCCACAAAGGCTAGAGACACGATTGCAATAAGTAATTTTTTCATAAGATTTATTTATTTGTGACTAATATAGAAAATCTTACTTAGTAATCTCTTCACTAAATCCCACACACAAAAAACGCTTAAGCACAACCTTTTACCGTAGCGAAACGCAATCAATATTTTACAACTTGCTCTATGCGGCTATACCGTGCCGAAGAGATGCGCAACAGGTACACGCCAGCAGGATAATCGCGCAGCGAAAACAACACGTTAGTTGGTTCATCAAGATTGCCAATAACCGTGGTTTTTAAAACCCTGCCACCAACATTAGTAAGCTCTATAGTAATGTTTTGACCCTTCACCTCAACCGTAACATCATCAGATGTTGGGTTGGGATATAAGCGATAGCTGAAAGGTGTAGTTAGTGCATGATCATTAATACTAAAAGCACCTGGCTGTAAATACACTTTAAATATTCGCGCGCTAGCCGCACTACTGCCAGAGCTGGCAAACATAAAAATGTTAGGATCTGTGCTCTCAATACCGCCCACAATATGACCAACCAGCACCTTATTAGATATTGTGTTGAGATCTAATATGGTATTATTTGCTAACCGTGCCACGCTGTCTGATGGAATAAACTCCGCGCCCGCGCCCATATACCCGGGCATATTTACAGGCAGGGCATACTCTACCATGCTATCATTTGCGAAGCGCGTAACCATACTTATGGTTTTAACAAACGGCACCAAAGAGTCGGTTACCATGTTGCCGCCTGCATCATGATAATACATGCCTATACCGCCAAAAAACAGGGTGTGCATGCTGTTATTGGCGGCATCAAAAGCCGCCATGTGTGCAGTGTGATATTGGTTTAAGAGCTGATTAAAACCTTGGCGTACGGCATAACCATTGGCGGTAACATCTACCGTATTAAAATGCGGGATGTCTAAAACCTGCTGAAATACGCCCGAAAAAACCGTGGCCCCAGTATCGCCATTTGCAAAGATTTGCGGCACAAGGTTATAATCTCTACGGTGTAGGTTGGCAGCATCTACGGTTTCTGTGTAATTCTGAATTTGTAGCGTACCGCCAGCCGCAACAATGTTAAATCGCTTGATGGATTCTGTATACGCTTGGGTAAATGATGGCCCATTGTGTGGGTTGTATCTGCCGTCAAAAGCCTGCCCACAAACCAAGTGAAACATGCCGTTAAAATGGGTTAAGTACCCGCCTGTTACTTTTAATCGGCTGTCTGAAATTTGCGTAAAAAAGGCCCCTATTGGCTGGCTGTTCTGCACCGCGTTTACCAACCCCGGCACATCTATAGCGGTAACGTAACTGTATGTTTTGTATTGATTGTCTGCACCATCAACACCATAACCGCCAATAAGATAGAGCACATCGCCTATCTGTTCAAACTGAACATTAGTGGCAGATAGCGCATTTTGTAGCGGTACCGGCAAACCACTAATGGGGGCGCTCCATACTTGTTTGGAAACTGGGTCTACTACCCAAACGGCATCATTGGCTTCGCTCACCGGAAAGCTAAATGGCGGACGGTGGTCATGCAGGCCATCTGTGCGCCCACAAACCAATAGCCACTTACCATCTGCACTGGTAGCACTTGCATAGCTTTGTATGCCCGGCATACCCGGTATGGTTACTTCTTGAAGAGATAGACTAAACGGAAAGGTGCCTTGTGCAACTGCAGATATGCTTACAACGCTAAGCCAAAGCCACATGATTCTTTTCATAGTAGGTAATGTTAAAGGCGTAAAAATGAATAATTGCAACAGGGCAAATCGTGAGCAAAGTCACTTTTGCTCAATGGTCATGTTCCCCTTCATCTTCAAGGGTTATTAATTTTTCAGCACCATGCAAGAGATACGTTGCCGCATCTAAAACCGCAGCATCTACAACATTTTGAGTTGTAAAGCGTGGCACAAAGTGAATCGCCTCTACACCACCTTCTACCCTTTTGTAGGCGATATATCCACTTTCAGTTTCATTAACTGCTTCTATGGGTAACACCTGTGCTTCTTGCGCAGCATAAACAATCTCCGCCTGCACAAATGTGCCCGGAATAATAGCATTCTCATCTTCTTGAGCAGGATGTACATGCACCATAATACTCTTGGCTTGCCCTACCGCTTTGTTAATGAGTTTGATGTTTCCTGTACGGATAACATCATCACCTGCAATTCTATAATACACCTTTTGGCCTTCTGCAAGTTTGGGCAGATCGTTAGGGAAAACCGCCAATTCTATGTGCACATGCGTTGGATCTATCAACTCAAAAAGGGCATCGCCTTCTGCAAGATGTAACCCCTGATTAATGTTTACGGCAGTTACAAAACCATCAATAGGCGCGCGTATCTCCACCTCAGGCTGCACCCCTTTTTCTTCTATCAATGCAATTGAAAAGCCCGCCATTTTAAGCTGTGCTGCCAAAGCCTGTACTTCTACCGCCACCGATTCATATTCGCGTTTTGTTTGCTGTAATTGCTTGTCAGATACGCTTTGTGTTTCCATTAAGCGTTGTTTTCGGGCATAGTCTGCTTCCACAAATGCCAATTTGCTCTTGCCTTCTAAATACCCGCGTTGCAGGTCTATATACATAGGGTCTTGCAGTTTGGCCAGCAGCTGCCCCTTGCGCACTTTGTCGCCAGGATAAACCCCTGTGTAGGTGATGTAACCCCCATAAACCGTGGTTAGGCTAATGCGGTTTGCCGGTGGCACATCTACTTGGCCGCTACAGGCCAACGTTTGCTCTACATTTTGCGTTGTAATGGGGCCAAAGGTAATGCCCGCCATTTCTTGCTGGGTAGCCGATATCGGTATGAAATCCGCGCGTTCTTCTTCAATAGTAGCTTGCTCTTGGGGGTTAGAGGTACATGCGGCAAGCGCGATGAAGCTTGCAACAAAAAAGGTGATTTTATAAAATTTCATGATTGTTATACTTTATTGAGGTGATACGAGGTACGCCAACTTAAGCGCACTTTGATTCATTAAAAAGAGATTTTCTACATACATAAACTTGAGCGCCAGGGCGGCCTCTATGCTTTGTGCCAGCGCCACATAGTCAATTTCGCCCTGCAGGTAGCTTTCAATGGCCAAATCTTGCAGGCTAGAGGCTGTAGTGCGCGCCTCTTGTATACTTTCTTGCCAGCGTTCGCGATAGTTGGTATAGGTAAGCCATTGTGTTTGTAGGGTTACCTGATACCGCTTTTGCAGCGCCACAAAATCATTTTGGCGTTTCATGGTTTCTATCTGCGCGGCTTTAACCCGTGCACTTTGCGGCACAAACCACAAGGGGATTTGCACACCTACAAAAAAGCCCTGCAGACCAACATCGGTTTCTATTTTTTGATTGAGGTACCCTGCGCTTACCGCGGGGAAAAATCCAGAACGCTGGGCCAGCCTTTCTTTTTCTTGCACGGTAACAGCAAGCGCTGCTGGTTGCAATAAAAGAACACTTAGCGCAGAATCTGGCTGTATAAGCCGGGGGCTTAACGCAGTGTCTGCCGGCATAAGCGGCTGCGGCAACAACAACAAATCATTGAGCATACGGGTGGCCTGTAGCCACTGGTTTTTTTCTGAAAGCAACAAAGTGTAAAACTGATAGAGCTGATTTCTACTCCTATTGTGTTCTAAAGCGCTAATCTCTCCCGCTTGAAATTGGTTTTCTAAGGTAGCACCCAATTTCTCATACCGTTTATATTCACGTTCGGCCAACCGATAGCGCTCATAGGCGTATACCCACGCTTCATACCGCAATGCCACCTCGTAACGCAATTCTCGCGCTTTTAAATCGCGTGTGGCAACGGCTAAATCTTCTTGCGCGTGTAGCGCTTGGTTTCTGCGCACATGGGTAAGCAAGGAGCCAAAATCTTGTTGAATCACAAATTGGTAATCATCGCGATTGGGCGCATTGAGCTGACCCGCCTGGTAGTTTAATGCCAGTGGCGCCAGATCTACAGCGGTTTTTCGCATGGCCGCGGCTTGTTCTACATCAAGCCCCGCATTGAGCCATTCTGGATTGTTTGCAAAGGCGCTATCAGTAGCCGCTTCTCGGGTTAAGGTGGTTTGCCCCAACGCAGGTACCGTTAAAAGCAATAGCCACAAACCTGTTATGATTCCCTTTTTTTGTGCATCGCGATAGTGCTTCTGCTTGTTTATATTGTGTAAAAAGAGCAGCAAGGCCGGCAGCACAAGCATGGTTAGCAGCGTGGCAGAAATAAGCCCTCCGATAACCACAGTAGCCAACGGCTTTTGCACCTCAGCACCAGCACCTGTACTCAAGGCCATCGGCAAAAAGCCCATAATGGCCACAGCTGCCGTCATTAATACGGGGCGTAAACGGTCTGCAGCCGCCTTTTTCAAAATGGTCTCTAACGGTTGCGGACTTTCTTCTGCAAGTGCCATAACATGCCCGATAAACACAATGCCATTAAGCACAGCCACGCCAAACAGGGCAATAAAGCCAACCCCGGCAGAAATGCTAAAAGGCATGCCGCGCACCACGAGAGCCACAACACCGCCCACAGCACTTAGGGGAACGGCTGCAAAGATGATTAAAGCATATTGCAGCGAATTAAATGCGAAGTACAGCAAGACCAAAATCAGCAATAGGGCCACGGGCACAGCTACCATTAAGCGTTCACGGGCGTGAATAAAGTTTTCATACTGCCCACCAATGGTATACGTATAGCCCGGTGGTAAGTTTAGCTTGGCATCTAGCACCTGCGTGATGTCTGCCACCAGGCTACCCATATCGCGGTTACGCACATTAATGCCCACCGTTATACGTCTGCGGGCATTTTCTCTGCTAATTTGCATCGGGCCCTTTACATACGCTATGTTAACCAACTCACGTAGTGGAATTGCGGTACCGTTAGCAGCAGGGGCATAGAGCACATCCAAAGCCTCTGCCTGCCGCAGTGCAGAATCCAACCGCATAACCAAATCAAACCTGCGTTCATTTTCAAAGATTACGCCTGCTGTTTCGCCCGCAAAAGCTGCACGCACAATGCGGTTTACATCATCTATGTGAATGCCGTATTGCGCCATCTTTTCTCTGTTAAGCGCAAGGCGCATTTGGGGCAACCCTTCAGTTTGCTCAACCTTGATATCTGCCGCGCCCGGTATGGCTTGCGTTAGGCGCTGTACGCGATTACCCAAAGTGAAGAGCTCATCAGTATCATCACCAAAAATTTGAATGGCAATATCGGCCTTTGCCCCACTAAGCAATTCATTAAAGCGGAGTTGTATGGGTTGGGTAAACTCAAAACTGGCACCGAGCACGGCCGTTAACTTGTCCTTCATCAGGTTTACCAAATCTTCGCGGTTGTCTGCACTCACCCATTCCTCCTTTGGCTTTAAAATAATCATGATATCGGCATCTTCTATGGCCATCGGGTCTGTTGGGATTTCTGCAGTGCCTATTTTGCTCACCACATGCTTTACCTCTGGAAAGTTTGCCAGCAATAATTTTTCTGCTTTTGTAGCAGTGCGCACACTTTCGCGCAAGGCGCTACCGGGCTTAATGGTCATTTGCATGGCCAAGTCGCCCTCTTCTAAATCTGGCAAAAACTCTGTGCCCAAGCGGTTAAAGCCCACACCCGTAAGACCCAAAATAACCACAGAAAGAACCACCACGGCCGTTGGCTTTAATAACGCTAAACGCAAAGCAGGGTTATATGCTTTGGCAATACCACGCATAATTGATTCTGAAACCTTCCACGGTTTGCGTACTGTTTTTTGCAATAATAATGAAGCCACCACAGGCACATACGTAAGCGAAAGCACCAACGCGCCCAACAAGGCAAAACTCACAGTTTGCGCCATTGGCCTAAACATCTTGCCCTCAATGCCTACCAAGGCTAATATGGGCAGAAATACCACCAAAATAATGAGCACCCCAAAGGCGGCCTTGCCATATACCTTACCAGCTTCTTCACGAATCAGGGTGTCCATTTGGGTTTGAGTAAGGCGTGTATTCATAAAACTGTGGTGCATGGTAAAGAGTGCGGCCTCTACAATAATCACCGCTCCATCTACCACAATACCGAAGTCTATAGCCCCGAGACTCATCAAGTTGGCACTCACCCCAAAATAATCCATGAGGATGAGCGCAAAGAGCATGGCCAACGGAATTACCGAAGCCACAATAAGTGCTGCGCGCCAATCGCCCAACAGTAAAAGCAAAACAAAAATTACGATGAGGCCCCCTTCTATGAGGTTTTTAGTGGCTGTGCTCACCGTTTTGCTGATGAGCGCACTGCGGTCTAAATAAGGCTCTAGCTGCACACCTTTAGGTAATGATTTAGCAATTTCGGCCATACGGGCCTTTACGCGCCCAACCACCTCATAGCTATTGGCATCTTTAAGCATTAGGGTTATGCCGCCAACCACTTCGCCCTTGCCATCCATGGTCATGGCGCCATAGCGCAAAGCCGGACTGTAGCCCACGGTGGCAACATCGCGCACCAGCACAGGTATGCCATTGCGCTGCGCCACGGGTATGGCCGCAAGCTCATCAAGGTTACTAATTAACCCTTCTGTGCGTATGTAAAGGGCATTGGCACCGCGCTCTATGTAGCCCCCGCCCGTGTTTTCGTTATTCACCTGCAAGGCCGCATATACATCATTAAAAGACACCCCAAGCGCATTTAGGCGCATCGGATCTATGGCCACCTCATACTGCTTGAGGTATCCGCCAAAACTGCTCACCTCAACAATGCCCGGTATACCTGTAAGTTGGCGCTTGATAATCCAATCGTGAAATGTGCGCAGCTGCATGTTGTCATAAGTGGCCTCATAGCCCTCCTCTACACGCAAAACATATTGATAAATTTCGCCCAAGCCCGTGGTTATGGGCATGAGCTCTGGCGTACCTAAGCCCTCAGGTATGTTGCCTTTGGCGATGCTAAGCTGCTCACTTACATATTGACGTGCTAACATAATGGGCACATCATCATTAAAAACCACAGTTACCACACTCAGCCCGTAGCGGCTTATGCTGCGCACCTCTTCGCGGCCGGGGAGGTTGGCCATAGCAATTTCTATGGGATATGTGATAAACTGTTCTACCTCTTCTGTGGCCAAGCTAGGGCTTGAGGTAACGATTTGTACCTGATTATTGGTAATGTCTGGTACGGCATCTAGCGGTATGTTGCGCAAGGCAACAGTACCACCAACAATTAAAAAGATGGTGCCCAATAACACCACAAACTTGTTGCGCAATGAAAGCGCTATAATTTTTTGAAACATAAACAAAGCTATTATTCGTACTACTGCAAAAAACGTGGCGGATTACGAATATACTGGAGGGGCGCGTAACGGACTGTGCCTATAGCGCGAAGCTTTTGTTTTTTGGGATGTGTAAAAGGGTGTTTTTCCGCGAGCAATCTGATGCACAAATACAACAGCATCTGCTGTGGGCAGCATACCTATATGGTCTATGCGCTCTGCATTAAAAGATTCTAGGTGATCTTGACCTGTGCTAAAGTGAAAAATATGACCGAGGAAGTCTAAAACATCAGAGGCGTGTGTATGTGCCGAGGCGCAAACCAACAGCTCTGGCTGCTGTTCATGTTGATGCGGCACAACACTATGGACAAACAGAATGGCCCAAGCCGTGTATAAAAAGAGATGTTTGATTTGCCGAATCACTTGCCAAAGGTAAAAACTAAAACCATGCACAGTGGCATGTTGTATTAAAGCCTCGTTAAATGCGGGTGCTTTAAGAGATAATGATGCGATAGGCCTGCAAGCTAGGATCTAGTGCGGGGTGTTTTTGGCCATTCACCTCTATGCCGCGCAACTTAATATCAGCCCGTAAATCTTTGTAAATGTCATGTAAAAGCGTAACCACTTGGTTTTTTACGGCATAATCATCCACCAATGGCAAAAGCTTGCGCGCTGTTTTTATGGCCGTATAAACGTGTGGCGATACCTGTAGCCTGCCGCCAGCCATAAGCACCACGGCATCTATGCGGCTGTTGGCCGCGATAAAATTGTCTAACAGTTGATGTATCACATTCATGGCGATGAATATAAAAAATAGCACAATGCGCCACCTAATAGTTTACGTTTACGCGTTTACCTACATAATTTGTAATTATGCACAACTGCTAGTGAAACCCCAATAGCGATGCCACAAACTAAAACATGCCCCAATTGCGCAAAAACTTTTACGGGGCGCAAAAATCAGATTTACTGTAGCATAAGCTGTAAGGCCGAAACTAACAATCGCCTACAGCAAGACATGCGCAAGGGTGCCCGTGCGGATATTGTTGTGATGGAAAAAAATGAGCGCATCATTAGGCGTTTTATGAATGATGCCCCCCTGCCGCGCATGAGTGTGCGCAAAGAAACACTCCTTGAAATGGGCTTTAACCAACAAGGACCCTTTAAAATACTTTATGATAGCCGCGGCAAGGTGCACTACCAGTGTGGTGACTACTTCCTTCAAGATCACCCCATGAGTTACATCATCAGCGATACGCTAGAATAAAAAGATTTACCCACGCAGGGTTAGATCTAGGCGTTACCTGCTTCATACGCTTGCAAACTTTGCTGCACCCAATCATCAATAGGCTTTGTTTTTCGCGTTTGCATATCAAACATCACCTGTGTGGTTTTGCCTTCGCAGTGTATGATGGTTTCGCCTTCTTTTATGCTAGAAATAACATATTCTAATACAAAACTCTTGGTGCCAATATGTGCGGTGCGTATGTGTACGGTGGGTTTTTGGGCCAGCAACAACAACTCTTTGCGAAAGTGAACCTCTACATGCGCAATTAAAAACATGTGCTTGTGCCAATCCCAACCAGGGCATGCTGTGGGCATATAGTGGCCGCGGGCAACCTCAAAATAGGTTACAAATACTGCGTTATTTACATGGCCCAAGGCATCTAAATCATGCCATCGCAATTGTAGCGGAAAGTGAAAGTGAAAGGCACTAAGGTTTGTCATGGTGTGTGTTTTATGTGCGCAAGGTGCAAATTTGACTGCGAAAGCATGCACCCCTTGCAGTATAAAGATGTGCGCTAATTGTTGGGGGCGTAATATTACCACTGGGCAATACGCACCAAAACCTTTCAGAAATCCAATTAGCTTTGTGCAAGTGGTGCACATGGCCATGCTAAAAATGGTCTACCACAAAACACGCGCCCAGCACGTTAGCAACCGCTAAGCTGGCGTGCGCCATTGAAAAAATTCTACACTGCAATGAAGACAAAACCAGACATCGTAAACAATTGGCTGCCCCGCTACACCGGCCGCGCCTTAGAAGATTTTAGCAAATACATCATCTTGGTAAACTTTGGTGATTATGTAAAACGGTTTGCCACCCACCACAATGTAGAAATTGTGGGGGCAGACAAAGCCATGCCCAACGCACAGGCAGAGGGCGTTACCATCATCAATTTTGGTATGGGTAGCGCCAATGCAGCTACTATTATTGATTTACTCAGCGCCATTAGTCCGCGGGCGGTGTTGTTTTTGGGCAAATGCGGGGGTTTAAAAAAGAAAAACAAATTGGGCGATTTGATTTTGCCCATTGCCGCCATTCGGGGCGAAGGAACCTCTAACGACTATATGCCTCCCGAAGTACCGGCCATGCCAGCTTTTGCCTTGCAGAAGGCAATATCTACCACCATTAGAGATTTTAACCAAGACTATTGGACGGGCACCATTTACACCACCAACAGACGCGTTTGGGAGCATGACAACCAGTTTAAGAAGTACCTGAAGCAGGTGCGCGCTATGGGCATAGATATGGAAACGGCAACCATATTTACCACGGCTTTTAAAAACCAAATTCCTGCGGGGGCGCTGCTGCTGGTAAGCGACCAACCCATGGTGCCAGAAGGTGTAAAAACAGCGGCAAGCGACCAAAAGGTTACGGATGAGTTTGTTGAGCTGCACCTAAAACTGGGCATTGCTTCGCTAAAGCAACTCATTAACCACGGCAATAC
>CAYQDW010000071.1:0-11689 GCA_964416385.1 uncultured Cryomorphaceae bacterium
GAAATGTGCCATAAACCGCGAAGATCACCGAGTTGATAGCCCGTTGCCATATCATCAGGATATTTGGCTTTAATCAACGCTTGATTTTCTGGGGTGAGTGTCTCACCAGGTACGCCATGGCAATTAAGACACAGTGCATCAATTTTAATTGGCATATAGTAATGCCTAGCACTTTCTGTTTCTTCGGTAGTTACCACTTGCTGGTCGCCCGAAGCAATTATTTTGCGCCATTGATCTAATTGCGCTAATTCTGCGCTGTTTGCCTTATTAGCGGAATTACGTGGTTTGTCTGTAACACGATTCAGTGTTGCATTATATTTTTCGCCCACATTACTTGTTAAAGGCAAAGCGTGTACATTACAATACGTTACAGCTTCTTCTACACCGCCTCGTTCAAGTGCAGCTTTTAATTCGCCACCTAGTGTTTTCTTGGCCTCTTGCATAATGGCTACGCTTACACTTTCATAGTTGATGGTGGGCTCAACCTGTACATTTTTCTCTTGTTGATCTTGACTTCGATTACAACCAACAATAAAAGCAAGGCTCATAACGCCCAAAAAATAGCCTACGGTTTTCATTCTTTATGCTCTTTTTTAGTTGTATAATCATTTACCATATCCAGCAAAAGGCCACCCATAAACATACCATAGAGTGTACTATTAAGCGGCTTTGAGGTTATGGCACAAGAACCTGATGAGCAACCAATATAAAAGTAGTAGAGGTACCCGGCAATTGCGCCAAGTACCACGCCTACAGCAATAAGTATAATTCTCTTTTTGTCCATTACTGAACCACGGGTTTACCGCTACCTTGCCAGGCACCGATACCACCTTCTAAGTTGTAAACCGCTTTAAAGCCAAGATTTTTCATCATTTTGGCCGTTTGGCCACTACGGCCACCAGAGCGGCAATAAACGTAAACCGGGGTTTCTGGATCCAGTTCTTTAATTTTTGCTTGAAAATCAGGACTGTAAAAATCAATTTGTGTAGCACCTTCTAAATGACCAGCTGCATATTCTTGATTGGTTCGAACGTCTAGCAATAAGCCTTCTTTTTTCTCTACCAATGTGGCAAATTCGGCCACATTAACATCTTTATTGATGACCTGATCATTATTTTCTGACGTTACTGGTTCGTTACTGCTTTGTGCATTGCTGCAACCTGTAAATAGCAAGGCTGAAGCCAGCGCCATTGTGAAAAAGATATTTTTCATGTTAATTTCCTTTTTTTGTTTTACATGTGGCGCTGTAAACTTCTCCAGCCACCACCATTATAAACTGCGTTTAAACCTTTGCCTTTTAAAATTTGTAAGGCTTGACCACTGCGCATCCCACTTGCACAAACTACGATGATCGGTTGATCGCCTTTCAGCTTTTTATCTGCACTACCGATGCTGTTTAGTGGAATGTTTATTGACCCTTTAATGTGGCCACCTTTAAATTCTGCGGGTGTGCGCACATCTACAATTCTGGCTTTTTGGTTATGTATCAAGTCAGACCAATCTACTTTTGGCCCGAAGAGCTTGCTAAAAAATCCCATTGTATAAATTACATTTTATGGATTTGTACTTCGCCCCAACCGCCACCGTTGTACACGTCTTCTATGCCGTGGTGACGTAGAAACATGGTTGCCTGGCCGCTGCGGTTACCACTAGCGCAGCAAAGCACTAAAGGCTTGCTCATTTGGCGGAACTCTTCTACACGGTGAGGAACCTGATCTAGTGGAATGTTTACAGAGCCTTGAACATGGCCCATCATGAATTCTCCTGGGGTACGTACATCAACTATGGTAGCTGTTTCATGGTTGATGATTTCATTCATTGTCATTGTTGTATGCATTTTATTAATCAGCAAATTTCGTTAAAAGTGGCGCAAAACTATGCGGTTTGTCAGGTTTAAATGTAACCGATGTCACGGCATCATGTAGGTGAAATTAAAACACCGTTACCTGCCCGCTATACTTTTGCTGGCCGAGTGTAAGCACATAAAAATATACCCCTGCAGCTATGTTAGTGGGCTGCCAGCAATCTTGCGGGTTTTGGGCACTGTAAACCAAGCTACCCCAACGGTTAAATATTTCCAATTTATAGCAATCTTGGTAACCCGTTGCGCCCGGTATGCAAAAGGCATCGTTTATGCCATCGTTATTGGGGGAAAATACATTGGGAATATCTTCGGGTTTGAAGTTTGAAGTTTGAAGTTTGAGGTTTTGCGTGGCGGTATCTGCACAGTTGCCGTCTGTGGCAATAAGGGTTACCTCTAATGTTGTGTCTTGCCCGGTGTACACAAAGCTTGGGTTGTTTGCCGTGCTGCTGCCGCCCGGCCAGTACCATTGGTAGCTTGTGGCGCCCATGCTTTCATTTTGTAATTGCACAAAGGTGCCGCTGCAACCCGTGTTTGCGGTGTAGCTAAATGCAGCCGTTGGGCCGTTTTCTACTATTACCAAAAGGCTATCTCCTTGGCTGCAACCGGCAGTATCTGTAACGGCAACCCAATATTGCCCGGGGCTTTGCCACGTGTGGCTAATGGGTTTGGCGCGTTGATTACCTACGCGTTGGGTTTGGGTAGTGCCGTCTCCAAATTGCCAGAGCCAGGTGGTGTGGCGCAGATGGCTGGCTTGCAGGTATAGCGACTGACCGGGGCAAAGGGTTGGTGTTGTTTGGCCAAAGGGTTGCAAGTTATTGCTATCTAACCCCGCTCGGAAAACAAAACTGTCTTGCGGCCAAATAATACTTTGAGAAAGGTTATACCCATAACTAGGAAAGACAAAACCCAAACCAATTTTGGAAGTGTCATTATACCAAGTATATTGATAGGCATGGAAACCACTATCACTTTGAGCTTTATAGTTACCCTTACTGAGTTCTACGTTTGCCCAACTCCAAGATGAATCTTGTGGAAAAGGGGCGAATAAATTGCTTAACTGTTGGCCATTTAACTTGAAATTGCTGATTGCATTTGTTTTTGTTACTGCACTTAAAAAATAGTGATTTAAACTATCAGGCTCGTCTAACGTGCTAAAAAGCGACTCTGTAATAAGTTCCTCTGTGCTACTGAGCGTTACAGCGAAAGCAGAAAAAGCATTATTATTGAAATTGGCATCCAGGCAAGGCGTTTGATAACTATAAATTGGTTTACTTGCCTTTATATGCATAGGCCCTGTTAAACAAGTGTCGAACCGATCTAAACTATCAAGGCGAATTGTTTTTGAACTACCAAAACTAACAATAGTGCTATCTTTTGTTGCCATAATGCTGTATTGATTGCCGAGATAGCCTGCCAATGGCGCAACAAAAAAATCCCTCCCGCCAGTACCTTCGGGTTTATTGTCCTCATAGGCAAAGCCCGTACCGATTGAATTACCTGTTAGTGCATTGCCAACTGGAACACTCAAAATCTTGAGCAACCCACTAGTTTTCTTAATGGCCAAACCTTTGTTGTGCTCTTCCTGCACGTAACTGTTTACCAAAAAGCACATGATTTCTCCAGAGTTAACATAGTAATTAAGCACCGTATTTGCAGGAAGGGAAAATGGCCCTGCATAACCTGGTGGTAGCGTGGTTCTTGCACCGAATTGTACTTGCACCGAATCAGGCGTTTCGTCATTAATAACTAATAAAATATTTGGAGGTGTGGCCCAATTATTACTTAACGTGAACTGCGAGCCGCTACTAAAAAAATAAAAGTCATTTATTCCCATAAATGCCTTGTTGGGAATAAGTGTCATGGCTTCGGTTTGGCTAACAACAAAACCAGAACTGCTCGAACTCCCCCCACCTTTCCCAACATTTGTAGCTTGTGTCACCCCTATGGGTGCTGTGCTTTGTATGCCAATGGCGCGAGGTATTTGCGTTTCGAAGGGAAAAATCGGATTTGCAGGAAGAAGAATTTTTAAAATGCTGTCTTTAGGGACGAAATATTGCTGCCTGAACCCAACACCTGCTACTTGAACAGTGACACAAGCCTGATTTACGCCAATCAGATAAAGCGCATGATAAATATTGGTATCATAATCTGACGGAACAGTATTTTGCAATATCATTCGCTCAAAATCACAATAAGTAGTTAAAAAGTCAGTGCCCGCAGTTAAAGGAGAGTGCTGCGCTGATGTTTGCCAAGTACATAAAAAAAGAGCCAGGGCAAAAATTTGCCCCGGCATGCTTATGATATTCCTTTTCAGGTTACTCAACTATCAATTTTTCAACGAAAGTTCCATTTCCGGCTTCAACCTCAATAAAATAAACACCTTTGGAAAATTGTGAAACATCTAAAACAATCGACTTAATTAACTCTATCTTTTCTGAACGAATTAATTCACCGATTGAATTAAAAACATGGTACTCTTTAATATCAGACTCACATTCAACTTGTACCCAATCCCTGGCGGGGTTAGGTCTTAGTGTAATACCGTTTTTTACTGCGCTTATACTTAAGGGTTCTTGAGTTTTAAACTGCCCGGAGTTACCTAAATCTTCAATTGTGCCAACAAACGTATTTCCGTGCGCCAGGTTAACAGCTGCGGCCAGGCTTTTTGTGCCAAAATTAATTTGCCATGGCGTGGCTGTATTTTCAAAATTAGCTACGTAGGCTACTTTACTACTACTACCCAAAGGAATAATGTCAGAAGCAGTTAAATCGCCAGCGCTATGAAAATCAGGGAAAAACGCATTGTTTGCCGTAATTTCCTTGGTCCAAATTACTTGGCCTAGCGTTGCATTTGGGCTAACATCTAGTTTGCTTATGAATAATTTGTTGGGGCTTAAAGCAAGCCCGAACAAATCTGTGTTATTGCCGCCTAATGCATAATATTTCACACTGGCACTTTGCAGCAATTGCATGTTTGCGCCATTGTATTTTCGTAATTGCTCTTGGCTAAAAGAAACATACACTTCGTTTGAAGGGGTTACAACCAAATCTCGCGCAAATTGGCCCTGGCCATTGTTAATATTTAATGCTGTACCTGTGCCGCTCAATTGTAAGTTGGTTGTGGTTAATTTGTGTAATTCATCTTGAGTAAGCACAAAAAGGTCAGTACCATTGGTTGCCAGCATTTGTAATTCTCCAGGGTTGTAATTATCAAAGGCATCTCTCGCATTGGTTGACCAATCATATTCGAGCACAATATTAACCGTACGTGGGGTATTTGTAAATCCAACCAATCCAGAATGGCTTATTGGTGTAAACGTTACAGGGCTGTTTGGGTCATAGAATGTATACCCTTGAGGCCCAGTTGCACAGGCAATATATACTTTGTTACCTGCAACCGTAGCGTCAACACCAATTTCATACCCGGAACCGCCATGCGCCTGCAACACTGCAGCACCGTTTGCCGTGTTTACTTGCCCAAATAAGAGTTGGGGACCTATTTGTGGCGTAATGATTACGTTACTGCCCCACGGGGCCAAAATAGAAATAGGCGTAAAAGGATTTACAAATGTAACATTTGGCGCTGCTCCGCTTGCCAGTGTGGTTGTGCCCGTTACAAAAAGGTTTCCGTTCGGTAATACTTCTATATCGTTAATCTCAGCTTCTGGATAGTGCTTAGACCATAGCAGCGTACCTGTAGATGAATACTTAGCTATATAACTAGAAACAGTATTGCCAGCAAGTGAATGCAGATTAGGCGCACCCGTTGCAAAGCCAAAGTTCAAACCTGTTGGTGAGTCATTAGATACTTTTCCTGTAATGTAGATATTATTACTCGCATCTACTGCAAGTCTGCGGTGGAATGAATCATTGTCAACACCGCTACCAATGTGGGCTTGGAAGCAATTGGGGCAATTGTCAGACGGAAATTGATATTCAACAAGACTTAAATCATCTAAATAGGTGTAGCACAGTGTTCTAACAGCTGAAGAACTCATGTCGTAGTTTATCATTAATTCATCAAGGCTATTGCCCCATGGTCCAAAAGGCACAGTAAAAATAAACGAAACAAAATGCCAACCATTATTAGTCGAAACCGTTGAGTTGAGAGGTATAACTTGAGAAGGAAGCGTGCTTAAAGCAGAACCTGTGCTAGATGAATACAGCGTTACTTTAAGGTTATTATACGAATTGTCTCCTAGCAAATTCTTATTGTAAACCCAAGCCGAAAATTCATACGACACACCCTGCGAAAGTGGAGCTGTTAGATTCGTTTTTATGGCTTCATTATCCAAAAATGTTTGGACTCCATTCCCATTATACATGCCTATCATAGCATTATTACTCGTATTGGTTGGCCAGTCCCAAGTATTTGGAGAACCATTCCAATACAATGAAGGAATGTTGCCTATTCCATTTCTTACATACATATCGGGACTTGAATTGACATGATACCAATTTGTTATATCCGTATTTCCAAGAGCATCAGGGATAAACGCGTTGCTTGGATGCGGAGTAGTAGACGTAAGAAGTATAGGGTCAAATTGTTCAAACTCACCATTACAGATATAGTTATTGGGGTTTACCGGGAGGCATGGCGGTGGGGGATTTACCCCTATTCGTTCAAAAAGATTGTTTTCGAAAATACATGATTCAGTCCAAATTGGCATCGAAATCTCTGCGTTCCAATGAGCATAATTTAGCCCCAAAGCAAGCGGGTCAATTGTTGCATTTCCAAAGCCTTCTAAAAATGGAAGCAACAGGTATCTTGGCAATTGTGTTGAGGTTGGTGATAAAAACGCCCAAGTTGCAATATCTATATCCGTTCTCGCCTCTGGCCACAACCTCACCTCATCTAAAACCCCTTCAAAAGCGGTACTCTGGTCTGGGTAATTCATGCCCAAATACATATTGGTTTGGTTGGTAAAACTAATTGGTGCATTTAGGGCTAATTGGTAGGTAAATTGCCCGTCAACATAAAACTTAATATCGCGGCCGGAGTATGTAATTGCCATATGATGGCATTCGCCATCAGCCAGATATGGGCCTTCGTCAAAATAAACACTGCCGCGATAGCTGGTAAAGGCATTTCCGTTTTTGGCAATACCAAAAAGTAAATCACCTTTAGCTTGAGGCGCTGCAAGAATTACCATATCGTGTCCGTTAGGCATGGTTTTAAAAATGGCTTCAAAAGTAAAGTTCTCTGCATTTACGGTGGCAGGCGGGTTATTTACCGTTACAAAGGCAAAATCATCCACTCCATCAAATTGTAATGCGGTATGTTGTGCGCGTAGACCTAGAGTTGCCAACACAACAAAACCAATGGTAGCTAGTTTGTTCTTCATAGCATTTTTGTGTTTTTGTGGTGCCTGAGGCCCGCGGCAACGGGTTATTTTTCGGAAATAAAAAAGGGCCTGAACCTCTTGCCATTTACTCTGCCGTAAAGAGGTCTGACCAAGAACCCGACACCAATTAATTGAACAGCAAAGAAGCCACACCCCGTAGGGTGCGTCTTGCTTTGAACTGCTCTCTGGTGTCTGAAAATTTGGTCGATTTCTTTTCAGAGAGACGTTTTGCAAACGCGCATTTATGTTACAAACTCCATTTGTATTGGAGCTAAGAACGGTTTTTTATCGGTTGTGAAAGTAAGAAAAGTTCTTGATTTCAGTAAAACAAAAAAGGCCAACCTATCGGTCAGCCTTGAATTTGCGGTATGCACTTTTTACCAAATAATGATTTGATTCTCTCTTACCATACCATCACCGGGAGCACAACCCCAGGCGTCTTTAAACTCCGGCATGTTGCTCATGGGGCCTACAACCCTAAAATGAGCCGGACTATGCGGGTCTGTGGTTACCTGGTTGCGTATCTGCTCATCGCGGGCATGGCTTTGCCAAACCTGTGCCCAGCCCAGAAATACGCGCTGTTCTGGTGTAAAGCCATCAATAGGCTCTTCGGCCGGTTTGCCTTCCATATGCTTTTTATAGGCATAGTAAGCAAGGGTTAATCCACCAAGGTCTGCAATATTCTCACCCAACGTAAGCTGGCCTTGCACAAACACACCGGGTATAACCTCGTAGTTATCATACTGGGCAACCAGCGCACTGGTTAATTGCTCAAAGCGCTTGCGATCTCCATTTGTCCACCAGTTGTTCAGGTTTCCTGCAGCGTCAAACTGGCTGCCCTGGTCATCAAAACCATGGGTGAACTCATGACCAATAACGCCACCAATAGCGCCATAATTAATTGCGGCATCGGCATTGGGGTCAAAGAAAGGCGGTTGAAGAATACCTGCTGGGAAAACTACTTCATTGTTGAGCGGATTATAATAGGCATTCACAATGTGCGCACCCATGCCCCACTCTTCGCGATCTACCGGCTGGCCCAATTTGGCAAAGTTCTCTATGGTTTTATAGCGCGAAAGATTCATCATATTGTTGAGGTAAGAGCTGCGTGAAATCTCCAGATCACTATAGTCTTTCCACTTGTTGGGATACCCTATTTTATAGGTAAAGCTTTCCAGCTTTTCCAACGCCTTTTGCTTGGTCGTATCGCTCATCCATGCCAGGCCCATAATACGGTCGCGATAGGCACTTCGCAGATCTTCTACCATTTGCTCTACCATTTTCTTGCTCTCTTCCGGGAAATACTTCTTTACGTATAAGTGGCCGAGTTGCTCGCTAAGCCCCCACAGGCTGCCCTGAACCCTTTTCCAGCGTGGCTGCATTTTCTCAGTACCGCCCAACTTCTTGCCATAAAACTCAAAATTACGGGCCACAAAGGCGTTTGGTAGATAAGCAACAGCACCATCAAGCACGTGCCACTTGTAATACGCTTTCCAGTCTTCTAAAGAAATAGCGCTGAATAATTCATTTAACGCACTGATATATTCTGGACTGGTTACTATGATGGTATCAAAATCTAAGTCTAGCACATTAAAATAATCGTCAAATGGAACCGCTGGTGCTAAAGCCTTAAGCGCAGCATAAGACATTGGGTTGTAGCGCCCTTGTACGTTGCGCATTTCTATGCGACTCTTGTGATTTTCCGCAATTTGACGCTCAATAGCGTAGATGCGCAAAGCTTGTGCATCAGCCATTGCACGATCAAAACCAAGCAAAGTGAACATGGTTGCTAGGTGCGCTTGATATTCATTTTGCAAATCAAGGCTAATACTATCTGTTTTTAAGTAATAGTCTCTATCTGGTAAACCTAACCCGCTTTGCCCCATGTAAAGGGTATTTGTTGATGAGTTCATAAGGTCTGCAGAAACATAAACCCCAAATGGCGCGCTAATGCCGTAATAGTCGTTTTCCGCCATAAGAGCCATCAACTCACCAATAGAGGTAACCGCATCTACGCGGTCAAAATAGGGCTGCATTGGTGCAATTCCTGCTTCTTCAATACCTGTAGAATCCATACCAGAAAAGAAGAAATCACCAATAAGTTGCTCATCACTCCCTTTGGGCAGATCTGCTTTAGAAGCATATTCTTCTAGCAAACCTTTTATGCGTTTTTTATTGTTTTCTGCCAACTCATCAAACTTACCCCAGCGATTCTCAGTCTCAGGAATAGGGTTTGCGGCAATCCAACCTCCTGCAGAATATTGAAAGAAATCTGAACATGGTGAGGCGGTTGTATCTAATGATGATAGTGCAAAGGCCTTCGCTGGTGCGGTTTGTTTTTCCGTAGGGGCGCAGGCATACGCCACAGAAAGTATTACTATCGAATAAAGAAATTTTTTCATGTCTATTATTGGTTTATCCAAATTTGTCGCAAATAACGTTGTTTCTCTGAAATATCAGTGTTGATCATAAACACATCTTCTTTTACCACTTGTTCTGTTTGCGCAATGGCCTTTAGCTTAAGTTTTTTAAACTTCCCCGTACGCACTTCTCTGTAAACTTCAATTTCTACTGTATCGCCATCTTTGGCACTTTCTGACCAATTTGCAATGATTTCTTTGCCATTTTCTTTCGTAACGGGTATGCCATTCCATTTGGTTAATATGTCATAGCGCGCCAAACCTAGCTGTTTCACAAAACTGCTGTTTGCATCAAAAGCTGTTATGGTCATACCATCCTTCTCTTTTGCTCGGAGCATCTTTATACCTCCGTTACTTACTTTTTTCGTAATTACTTCTTCTTGGTAGCTTATGCCTACTGTTTTAAGCAAATCTTCAAAGGGTAATGGCTGTGCTCCGGCTACGTGGCGGGCAAAGAATTCTTCCATTTGCGGGTAACCCGATGTTGTTGCAATTATGCCAAAGAGTTCATCATCCACAAAAAAGGTATCCTGCCCATAGGTTTGCCAGAGATCTTGCAGGAGATTGATAAGTCCGTACTTACCATCAGAAAGTTGGCGGAGTTTCAAGTCTGCAGCCATACCAATCAGCGCTCCTTTTAAGTACACATTATTGTACTGATTACCAAAAAAGCTCAGCGCGTACTTACTGGTTTGGGTAAACGGCAAATCTTCATTGTACTGGTGCGCCATTTCCATCTTCTCTTCTACCAGCTCTATAAATTCTTCCAGATTAATAATGCCCGCTCGGGCCTGGGCAATCATGCTGTTGTATTCCGTAACGCCTTCATACAGCCACAAGTGCTCGCTCATTTGCGGATTAATGAAATCATAATCGTTTATCTGCTGGGAATGAATATTGAGCGGTGTTACAATATGAAAGAATTCATGCGCTACTATGTCCCGATAGATTTGCATCGGGTCTCCGCCACTGAACATGGCCAACATTTTTTCTTCTACATCTGGCATGGTCAACACGGTGCTGGTATGGTGTTCAAGCGCTCCCGTTCCACTCATGGCCATGCGGATATCTACTCCGTAAACAATGATGGTGTATTGTTCTGCAGGCAAACTTCCACCCAGGTAATCTGCCGCAGCGGTAAAAACATCACCTAGCGAAGCTGCCAGGCGTTTGGCGGTAATGTTGCCCCCGGGGGAATAAACACCAATGTAAACCGGCATCCCCGCCACACTCATTGAGGCGGTATCAGGTTTTGCATAAAGAATCGGGCAGTCGTGCAACTCAAAGTAATCATCAGCAACAAATTCATCCTGGGCTGCGGTGCGCTTGCTGGCGGCCAGCGATGTAGTGCCGTAAAGATCTGCCGGCTTGGCCACCGTAAGGGTAAATGGCATATGCTTGTAGCCTTGCAGGTAACCAATAAAACCGAAGTTATTCAGCAAAAAGGCCTCTTTGCCAATAGCCGTACCGGCCGGGGCGAAAATACCGCTGCGCTTGTCATCAAAACTGGCACTTGCCCAATAGGCTATTTTATACAGATCACGCGCATTGCTTATTTGCCACTGGTTAGCATTTAACTTTTCAACGGGCAGTTCATTACCCTTGCTGTCATACGCTTTTAAGTTGTGCACAAACTGGCCAAAATCATAGATCTTATAGGTGCCAGGCACGATTTTAGGCATGTTATAGATAACCGTTTCATCCTCCAGAACAGGCACCACAACATTAACTTGTATGCGTTGGTCTTGTATCGTGGTGAGGTCTAACCACGCCTGGTAGCTGCGGTCATTCTGTACGGGATTGAAGCCGAATGCCAATATGGGCAGACAAAGCAATATTGTTTGAACGATATTTTTCATACCAAGTGTTAAATAGTTTAACAATGGTACTAACTACTTCTTGAAATAAAGGTTTGTTTAACCCGGATTTAACTTCTTAATTGCCCGTGCTTTGGCCAACTCACCCCTAGCCCCTCTCTTCTTAAACGAGAGGGGAATTACATCTTTACTCTTTAACCACCCGCCATTCTTTGCTGCGGCCGTTTAGGGTAAGGCGCACAA
>CAYQDW010000072.1:0-11584 GCA_964416385.1 uncultured Cryomorphaceae bacterium
CTTACAGTACTATGTAAAACATAGTACCTATAAATAAAAGGAACAGCGTAAAGCATTGTACCTAAATAATATTTTACGCAAGCAAAAAAGCGCTTTGAGTTAAATAAGAGAAGTTTTTGCGATTGATTAATAAAATGTTAAAAAAGGATTTGTGCACGAGAGAGGTGCTATTTCTACGGCATCCTTTTAAAAAAAGGGGCCATTTTGGATAGTTGTTTGATAAATATTGGAGTTAAGATCTACCCCAATAAAACCTTTGCGCGTTAAGGCCGAGGCTATCTTGGTTAGTATAGTGTAAACTACTAGAATCTATTGGGGAAAAACTTTCTTCTGAAAAATCAGCAACAATAAAACACCAGCGGTTATGGCGCTATCGGCCAGGTTAAATATCGGACGGAAGAAAATGAAATAATCACCACCCCAAAACGGAATCCAATCGGGTAGCGTGCCAGTGTATAAGGGAAAATAAAACATATCAACCACCTTGCCCTGCAACAAGGGTGCATAGCCGCCCTCAGCGGGAAAAACGGTGGCCACTCTACCTAATGAGTCTGAGAAGGCAATGCCATAGAAGAGGCTATCTATCATGTTGCCTATGGCGCCTGCAAGAATTAAAGAAACAGAAGTAATGGCAACGCCAAAGGCAGAAGATTTAATCAGCGTGCGCAACCAAAAAATGAGAGCGCCAATAGCAACAAGTCTAAACAGGCTCAGCGCAATTTTGCCCCAAACCCCACCAAATTCAAGGCCAAAGGCCATGCCGGGGTTTTCTGTGAAATGAATATAAAACCAATTGGTAATGTGATAATCTTGCCCCAAGTACATATGGGTTTTTACCCATATTTTTAAGGCTTGATCAGCTAAGAGAACCAGAAAAATAATGATAAAAGCCTTTCTCAAGACTGCTTCATTTTTGCT
Source organism: uncultured Cryomorphaceae bacterium (assembly GCA_964416385.1). Classification (GTDB taxonomy): domain Bacteria; phylum Bacteroidota; class Bacteroidia; order Flavobacteriales; family Schleiferiaceae; genus JAUHWL01. The sequence goes on from CAYQDW010000072.1 coordinate 919, forward strand.
TCCATACTCAAGGTTGCGTGAGGTACCAAGCGCAGGCGCTCTTTAGAGATTAGTTTACCAGTTACGCGGCAGATGCCATAAGTTTTGTTTTCAATCCGTACCAGAGCCGCTCTCAAATCGCGTAGGAACTTTTCTTGGCGGGCTGCTAACTGGGCATTTGCCTCTTTGCTCATCGTTTCTGAACCTTCTTCAAAGCTCTTAAAAATAGGAGAGGTATCGTCTGTACCGTTGCCTTGGTCGTTGGCAAATTGTTCGCGCAACAAGTTAAGGTCATTCTCTGCCTTTTCTATTTTATCTTGTATGAGCAATCTGAATTCCTCCAGCTCCTCATCAGCATAACGTGCTTTAGAATCATTAGCCATTTGTAGTCAAATTTTTTATAAAGATTGGCGAATATAAATCTTTTTGATATCGATACGGCACAATCTATAAGTTGTAATTAAAGCAATAAAAAACGGCTCCATTTTTTGAATGGAGCCGCATAAAACGATAGAAAAAAACAATTTATTGCTTTGTAAATCTGCGTGTTACAGTTTTTTCGTTTGTAGAAAGATTAATGAGATAAACCCCACTCGGGAAATCTCCAATGTTTATGCCAATTTTATTTTCACCAGCATTTACATCAATTGTTTCTGCATACATCACTCTACCGGCCAAATCAAGTATTTGAAGGCTGTATTGAGCTGATGCGCTTGCCTGCAAAAGGATGTCTATATGGCGTTCTGCAGGATTTGGGAACACATTAAAACCTTGTACCAAATCGAATTCTTCTGTGCCAATTTGCGTTACATTATAAAATGCGGAGGTGTTTTTACATCCGTTTAAAAACGTAACCTCAACGGCATAATTACCCGTACTGGTTGGGATGTAAATGGTGTCTGTTGCACCTGCAATGGCATTGCCCTGTCCATCTAACCATTGGTAGGCGTAAGATGGGGTTATGGGGTCTGCTTTCAATACAAAATTGGCATAGGTTACCGCGGGCTGTGGTGGCGGATTATTCACGGTGATGTTTTTAGTGGCACTGTTGGCACAACCCGTAACTGGGTCTGTATATGTATAGGTGATGATGTGGCCTCCAATACCGGCAGCTTGTGGATCAAATGTGCCGTTGGTTACACCATTACCACTGTAAGTACCGCCGGCAGGTAATCCTCCAGAAAGCGGTAAGGCACCGTCATTAAGGCATAGCGGGGCGAAAGGATCTAAAGATACACCTGGAGCTTGCTGCACTGTGATTTGAATGGTATTAGAAACAAGAGAATCAATGGTAACACAGGCATAATCTGGCCTCATAACCACCTCAAAAATATCTCCGCTAGAGATGTTGTTAAGTATGATGGTATCAGTGCCTAGTGCTTCAAAAATACCATTGCGATACCATACAAAGCTTGGGTTAGAACCAGCATCTGTAACCGAAGCCCATAGGGTTACACTTTCGTTTTCGCATGCTGTAAGGGTACTTGCAGATACGTTTATGGTTGGTGTTACAGCTTGTTCTACATTAACATATCCAGTTTTTATAATGGTGTCTGTGCCATTGGCATTAGTAGCTAACAGCGTTACGGGATAAACACCTCCTGTAGCATAACTAATTTGCGGATTAGCCACGGCAGAGGTTGATGGCGTTCCGCCCGGGAAAGACCAATTGTATGCCGTAGGATTGTTGGTAGAAACGTCAAAGAAGTTAAAAGTTTGAATGCTGCAACCAGAGGTGTCTCCAACAAAATCTGCAACAGGCTTAGCCGTTGGCGTACCAGAAATGTTGATGTTATCTAGGTAAAGGTTATTGCCAAAATCATTTTTCGCTTCAAATTTAATGCGCACACCATAGCTGCCAGAATAGGCATTCAAGTTTATGGTTTTGCAATTTCCATTGGCACTCGCGGTACACCAGTCAGAGGTTAAACCAGGCACAAAGGCATTGGTAGAGGCAGTACCCGTTACCCAATTGCCAGAACCATTTTCGCCATAAGCGGCAAGTAAGGTCCATGTTTGGCCGCAATCTGTACTGATGTAAACATTAAGGCTATCATTTTTACTGCTGTTATAGCGAACGTAAGCATGATCAAAAGAGAGATTGATGTTGGTATAACCATTAAAGGAAAGAGCTGGTGTAATTAATGCATCTACCGCGCCAGTGTTTGTGTAGTTATAAAATTCCATAAACGCGGCTTGATCACCAGGGCTACTTCCACTAATTGTTGCTGTTTGCCAGGTTTTTGCGTTGTCTGGGTTAAGTACCATCCATTGCTCATAAAAGTCACCATTTTCAAAATCTTCATTAAACGGAAGGGGTTTTCCGCCTACTGCAATGGCGCGCGCTTGTGTTGTACTGTTGGCGCCATAAGGGTTGCTGGCCACTAAGGTTACCGTGTATTCGCCAAGTGCAGAAAAAACAACTTGCGGATTTTGTGAGGTATCAGAGGTTCCATTTACAAAAGTGTATGTGGCGGGATAGATGCTCCACTTCCAATTGGTAGGCCCGCCCGCGGAGGCGTCTTGTAAAGTTACGGTATCATTAACGGCACAAGTTGCGTAGGGTAAGGCGTTAAAATCTGCTGTCGGTTCGCCAAAGAAGTTAGAGAATAGAGAGGCTTCCCAAACGCCACGGCCATAAGTACCCGCACGGATTTTTTTATCAGCGTAGTAAATTTCCAAATCGTTAACGATTACATTGGGTAAGCCCGTCATGTAAGGCGCCCAATCGCTCATCGTAGCATCACGATAATACACGCCTACATCTGTACCAATGTACACGCCATCAAGAGAATTGTCTTCATACACAACACAATTTACGGGTAGGTTGGGCAAGTTACCTGTGAGGTTGGTCCATGATTGTCCGGCATCTGTAGTTTCAAAAACTTTATGATTTTGCGCATATCCCGTTCGTGAAACCCATACATGGTCTGGGTTTATAGAAGATACAGCGATGCCTGTAATATGACTACTCCCAGGCATACCTTGGCTAATTAAACTCCAGCTGCTACCATTGTTGCCACTGCGATAAAGATTTTCATTGATGGCAACATATAGAATTTGGTTGTTACTAGGTGCTACGGCTATATCATCAATATTGCCATTACCCACAACGTTAGATGAGGTTGCATTCCATGTAACACCTTTGTTGTTACTGCGCCAAAGTCTATCAAATCCAGCATAAATAATGTTTGAATTTGCAGGGTCAATCAAAAAAGGTGTTACCCAGTTACCTTGACCGGCAACGGTGAGTGAGTTCATCGGGAAGAAAGAGTTACCCCCATTGGTTGATTTTGTAAAATCACCATAGTATACAGAGGCATACATGATTTGGTTGTTATCGGGGTCTATGCCGTTATCCATACCATCTCCGCCTCTAATAATACTCCAATTGGCACCTTGTTGCCTGTGGGTGCCATTATCTTGAGCACCACCCAGGATTAAGGTTGGGTTAGATAAGCTTTGAGAAATCTTGTAGTATTGGGTGATGTTCATCCCGTCTTTATATGGAATAAAGCTGCTGCCTGAGTTGGTGGTTTCATAAACGCCCCCATCTGTGCCAATGTAAAGGTCGTTGCTACCGGGTTGCCAAGTAAAATAATGGATGTCTGCGTGCACAACGGGCACCCCATTTTGGCCATACCAGTGGCCTACGCATGTCCATTGACCACCGCCGTCATTACTTGACCAAACATTTACACCACCGGCAAAAATTCTGTTTTTGTTGGTAGGGTCTACAGCCAATGCCAAATCATACCAACCTTGACCACCGCTACCGCTGCCAGTTGCGCTCCAACCCAAAATATTTGGCGAAGTACTTCTTAGTGTCCAGTTAATACCACCATCAGTAGAACGATATAGGCCGCCAAAACCATTGTTGCTTGCACTAAAGAGGGCATAAACGTAATTTGAGTCTTGGGCGCTTACAGCAATTTCTACACGGTTTACACCGCTCGTTGGCAGACCACTCGTCATCATGGTCCAACTTGCACCGCCATTTTGACTCCGCCAAACACGACCCGTAGAGCCCGTTGTACCCGCAAATATGATATGTGGATTTTGAGGGTCTGCCGCCAACATGTTAAAAGTACCAGCCTGGATGCCTTGCCAGTTGGCACCGCCATCCGTGGTTCTAAAGATGCCATCTCTGGTTGCGGCAATAACAACTTGTGTAGATGTAGGAAGCACATAAAGCGCACCAATCCGCTTGCCTTGTCCAACAAAATAGCTAAGCCCAGTAGTGTTCCATGTTTGGCCACCATCTGTAGATTTTAGCACCCCGAAGCTATAGGTATCGCCGCCATCACGATCGCCCGTAGCGATGTACATCGTATCAGGGTGTAGCGGATCAATAGCAATAGACGAGACGCCTAGGTTGGGTAATAAATCGGTATTGGTAGCCCATGTTTGGCCACCATCTGTGCTTTTCCACAACCCGCCAGCAGGCGCACCTGCCCACACAATATTTGGGTTAGTAGGATGAAAAGTGATGCAGTTAATGCGCCCTATGCCCGTCCAGCTGTTAGAATTTGGGGCATTAAAAGGGCCAATAGGCTGCCAGTCGCCTGCATTTTGTGAGGCTGCACCTTGTGCCGCAGAAAAAATTTCTTGGGCAATAAAATTTGGGTCTGGGCGCATGCCGTCTGTTCCAGAAACACGTCCTTCCCAAAAATATTCCCAACGTCTAAATTGTGGCCAACCCCAAGCAGGGCCTGTTTTTCCGGGTCTAAAGTTTTGATTGGTGCGTATTGCTTCGCGTTCAACATCTTGCCAATAGTCTTCAAATTGCTTCTGTACGGTATAAAAGTTAACCGTATGGTCATTCATGCCATTTACCCATTCTTGCGCAAAAGTGTTTATTGAAAGCACAGAAAAGAGCATTACACAGTACTTCTTCATCATATCATTTATATTATCAAAACAACTTAGTATCAGTTTCAACAACAAAACCAATTGTTGCCTTTACTATCAAGTCTTTTTTTTCAAAAAAGTTTCGGAATATACAACACGAGGGCTATATGACGCCCACCCTTTGATAAAGGGAATGTTAAAGTTGATATTCGGCAGTTTTAATGGTAAAAGTGGTAATGGGCAAACGTTTGGCTTGGTCTTTTATGTAGAGTTGAAGATGCCCGCTATAATCAAGGTCATTAGCCAGTGATTTTTGCTCAGGCATAGCCGAGAAATATGAAGCGTTTACAAAAGTGGTATCACCAACGTGGGTAACTTCTGTGGTTAATGGTATATCGTTTACCCAAAGGGTATCGGTTTTAATTTCTGTTTCAAGTTGATAGAAGTGCAATCTAAATGTTACCCCTCTACCGCTTCCACGGGCACCACCAGCCCAGCGTTCTGCAGTAGCTTTGGTTAAGCTTTTTTTATAGCCGCTTACGGGCGATAATACCGTGCAACCAGATAAAATTAAGATAACAGCTAAAGGGTATAGTCGATGCATAACTAGTTGCTCATTTCTATTAATTTTCGCCTGTATGCATTAAAGAGCTTAGATTTTGAAATAAAGCCGATGTATTTTTCTTCGTCCAAAACGGGTAAATTCCATGCGCCGGTACTTTGAAACTTTTGCATAACACTATCCATGCTTTCATCTTTACTAACAACAGCAGGTGGTGCCAGCATCAAATCACTTACCGAAATGCTTTTATGCAGAGAGGTGTCAAAAAGCAGTTGTTTAAAATCATCAAGGGTAAGCACGCCAACCAGCTTGCCCTCTTTGTTAATGACTGGAAAGATATTGCGTGAGCTCTTTTTGAATACATCTACCAGCTCACCTAAACGCATAGATGCTTGCACAGGAATAAAATCATTTTCAATAACAGATTCTAAGCGCATTAATGTAAGCACGGCCTTGTCTTTGTTGTGGGTAATTAAATCTCCCCTGCGGGCAAGGGTTACCGTGTAGATGCTGTAGGGTGTAACCGAGCGTGTAAACAAATAGGAGAGCGTGCTCGTAATCATGATGGGCAGAAACAGTTTATAACCACCAGAAACTTCGGCAATCATGAAAATAGCGGTAAAAGGAGCGTGTAAAACACCTGCCATTAACCCCGCCATACCAACCAGTGCAAAGTTGGAGGTACTAATATTTACAACATTAAATAGGTTTATGGTTTTGGCATAAACATACCCTAGCACAGCACCCATAAACAAAGTAGGCGCAAAGATGCCACCAACGCCGCCTGCGCCAAGCGTAAGTGATGTGGCGAAAACCTTTAACAAGGCCAAGCCAAAAAGAAGTGCGATAACAAAGTAGACATCAGTGGCGTAGGTGCTTAGAAAACTCTGTGAAACAACTTTAGATTCATTGCCCGCTAAAAGCGCATTTATGGTTTCATAGCCCTCGCCATATAATGGCGGAATAAGAAAGATAATTAACCCTAAAAGTATACCACCAACAATGGTTTTTAATTTGCGCTTGCCCAAAAACGTCATGAATTTATCTGTGGCGAAATACATTTTGTGAAAGTAAACGCTCATGACGGCACTCAAGAGGGCCAGGCCCACATAGGCAGGTATGTGGTTTACATCAAAAGCCTGTACAACGTCATAATGAAAGAGGTAATCATTTTTATCTTGAATAAACATACTGGTTATGGCACCAGATACAGAGGCTAGTAATAGCGGTACCAAACTGGCCATTGTAAGGTCTAAACTAAAAATCTCTATGGTGAAAATAATGCCGGTTATTGGTGCATTAAAAATGGAAGAGATGGCACCGGCGGTTGCACAGGAGATGAGCAGAATGCGCGATTTATAGTTTAAATGCATGGCTTTTGCCAGATTACTACCAATGGCAGACCCTGTTGATACCGTTGGCCCTTCTAACCCTACAGACCCTCCGAGCCCAACAGTAATGGCACTCGTAATAATAGAAGCATACATTCTATAAGGCTTTAAAATACCATTGCGCCTTGAAATGGCAAATAAGGTTGAGGGAACACCCTCGCCAATAGGCCCGCTGTAAAACCGCTTCACAAAAACAACTATGAAGATGCCAATGACCGGAAAAACAAAATAATATACCTGATGCCAACTGCTGCCACTTATAAACTCTTGGATAAGGTGAACGACATTTTTAAGTGTTACGGCAACAAGGCCAGTAATGAGGCCTACCAGTACACTCAAAATGAGTATGAATTGGTTTTGCGGTATATGCCGCACGCGCCAGCGCAAAAAGGTACCTAAGAGAGTGTTGCTTTTGGGCATTAAAGGTTTACCTTCAATTTAAGTTCATCTAATTGGGTTTCTGCAAGTGTTGCGGGGGCATCAATCATAACATCGCGGCCTGCATTATTTTTAGGAAAAGCGATGTAATCGCGGATAACCTCATCGCCACCGAGTAACGCTACAAGACGGTCAAAACCAAAGGCAATGCCGCCATGAGGTGGCGCACCATACTCAAAGGCATTCATTAAAAATCCGAACTGCTTTTGTGCTTCCTCATCACTAAAACCAAGTAATTTAAACATGCGCTTTTGCAAATCTCGGTTGTGAATACGTATAGATCCACCGCCAATTTCGTTGCCATTCAATACTAAATCATAGGCATTTGCACGTACCTTACCGGGTGCTGTATCTAGCAGCGCTAAATCTTCTGGCTTTGGCGAAGTAAATGGGTGGTGCATGGCATGGTAGCGTTGTGTTTCTTCATCCCATTCTAAGAGTGGGAAGTCTAGCACCCATAGTGGCGCAAATTCTTCTGGTTTGCGTAAACCAAGTGTTTCGGCCATGTGTAAGCGCAATTCGCTTAGGGCTTTACGGGTAATGTTGGCATCTCCAGCTAAAACTAAAAGTAAATCTCCGGGTTGTGCACCGGCCAGTTCTGCCCAGCCTTTAAGGGCCTTTTCATCAAAGAATTTATCTACGCTGCTCTTCAGGGTGCCGTCTGCATTATACTTGCAATAAACCAGGCCTTTCATGCCAATTTGCGGACGCTTAACCCATTCCGTAAGTGCATCTAATTGTTTGCGTGTATAGTCTGCACAGCCTGTAACAGCAATGCCACCTACCATTTCGGCACTCTCAAAAACGCCAAATCCGCTGCCAGTAATGGCTTGTTTTAAATCAAACAGTTCCATGCCAAACCTAATATCTGGCTTGTCATTGCCAAACCTGCGCATGGCTTCTGCATAGGTTATACGGGGGATGGCATTAACACTAACACCTTTTACAGTTTGGAGAAGATGTTTAACAAGGCCTTCAAAGGTTTGCAGAATATCTTCTTGTTCTACAAAACTCATTTCACAATCTATCTGTGTAAACTCGGGTTGGCGATCTGCCCGCAGATCTTCATCTCTAAAGCAGCGTACAATTTGGTAATACTTATCCATACCGCTTACCATGAGCAATTGCTTAAACGTTTGCGGACTTTGCGGTAGGGCATAAAATTCGCCTTCGTTCATACGGCTTGGCACCACAAAATCGCGTGCGCCTTCTGGTGTAGATTTTATCAGAAACGGGGTTTCAATATCTATAAAACCCGCTGCGCTTAAGTATTGTCTAACGGCTAGGTTGATGCGGTTGCGCAATAATAGATTTTCTCTCACCGGGTTTCTACGAATATCCAGATAGCGATATTTCATGCGTAGTTCTTCACCACCGTCTGTCTCGTCTTCTATGGTAAAGGGTGGTGTTTTACTGCTGTTTAATACAGTAAAATCGTCTATTTTAACTTCTATGTCGCCAGTTAGCATTTTGGCATTTTTGCTACTGCGTTCAATAACCTCACCAGAAGCTTGGATCACAAATTCACGACCGAGTTTACGGGCTTTTTCTAAAAGCTCTTTATTCCACTCTTCATTAAACGCCAACTGCGTAATGCCATAGCGGTCGCGGAGGTCAATAAAAGTCATGCCTCCCAAATTACGTATGCGTTGCACCCAACCGCTTAGTGTAACGGTGGTTCCAATATGATCGGCTCTTAGTTGGCCGCAAGTGTGCGTTCTGAACATTCAACAGAAATTTAGCTGGCAAAGGTAACAACTATGTGAGGGTCAAAAAGCAAAAACCAATAGTTTTGACGGGCTAAAATCCACAAGACTTGATAGACTTATTTGACGATACGCGTTTTATGAAAGAGGCCTATAAAGAGGCGGAAAAGGCTTTTGCGGTTGATGAAGTTCCTGTGGGGGCTGTAATTGTTTGTAGAAATAAAATCATAGCTAGGGCACACAACTTAACAGAACGCTTACATGATGTTACGGCCCATGCAGAAATGCAGGCCATCACTGCAGCCAGCAACTATTTAGGCGCCAAATATTTACCAGAGTGTACACTGTACGTTACGTTAGAGCCTTGTAACATGTGCGCAGGCGCTTTATTTTGGAGCCAGATTGGCAAGGTGGTATATGGTGCGGGTGATGAAAAACGGGGATTTAAGGCTAATGGCGGAAAGCTGCACCCTAAAACAGAAGTGGTTACAGGTATTCTCGCTAATGATTGCAGCAATCTCTTGGTAGACTTTTTTAGGCAGAAACGGGGATAGGGAAGTTTTGGGTGTTTAGTCCTTAGTCCTTGGTCTTGAGTGCTCAGTTTTTAGTATTGCGTTGAAAAAATGTTTTTTAATCAAAAACAGCAACTATCAAATAGTACTAAAAAGGGTTTTGTAACGCTGCCTAATGCTTCACCAAAAGATGATCCACAAGCACCTGTGCTGTGTAATTTGAACCATGATGACTGGATGTAGATTATTCAGAATCTGGGTTGCGCTTTTTAAAATCTTCATAGCTTTTGTCAACCTTTTTATGGTTTGGTGCTTCTTTACCAGAACCACAAGCGGCGGCCAAAAAGCTAATCAATGTCAGGGCGAAGAGGAACTTTTTCATCTGCAATATTTTATGTAAACAAAGTACAAAACAAAGCCATATAAATCCTGTAATTTTGTCGCAAATAAAAACTAGAAATATGTATCCAGAAGAATTAATAGCCCCCATGCGCAACGAATTGGTAGCAGCGGGGTTCAAAGAAACACGTACGGTGCAAGACGTTATCGATAGTATAAATGCAGATGGTACCACCCTTGTTGTTATAAACTCTGTATGTGGTTGTGCTGCCGGAAGCGCTCGTCCTGGCGTACGTATGGCTGTGGCTAGCGGCAATAAAAAACCAGATAGAATGATTACGGCTTTTGCTGGCAATGATGTTGATGCTGTTACTAAGGCACGAGAGATGATGCAACCCTTTCCGCCCTCTTCACCTAGTATGGCGTTGTTTAAGAATGGCGAATTGGTACACATGCTTGAGCGCCACCACATTGAAGGCCGCTCGGCAGATATGATTGCAGAGAACTTGAAAATGGCTTTTGATGAACATTGCTAGGCAAATGTGTTCTTCACAAATTGACCACAAGGCTGTCTGAAAAGGCAGCCTTTTTTTTATTTTTGTTGGTTGATCTTTTCCCCATTAATTATTAGAGGCGCGCATTACAGCACCTCATGCAAACCCCAAAGAAACGGGGTGCTACTTTTTTAACGCGATGCAAAACTTCTACAATGAAAAAATTATGCCCATAAAATTCCGTTTTTCTGGGGCGAACGGGTTTTATAAGGTATTATGTTCTCAAATAGCGCATCTTAAGATTCTGCTAATTATAAATAAAAACCCCGCCCTGATATTTCAGAGCGGGGTTCTTTTTCCCTCAAATTTATCGTGACACAGTGAAGCGAGCTTC
>CAYQDW010000073.1:0-11573 GCA_964416385.1 uncultured Cryomorphaceae bacterium
TTATTGATTTATTCCAAGACAAAAACAACACCCTCTGGGCGATTACTGAACATAGCCTCTTAAAAATGAAAAACAATTTTTGGGTGCCAATCAATGCAGATTTCGCGCTTTTCCAGAATATTGAGATCACCTGTATGGATGGCGATTATTACGGTACTATTTGGTTGGGTACAGAAAACCATGGAATCATAAAGATCGATTCAGATCTAAACTGGACATTACTCCCAGACGAATTCTGGCCAAGATCAAAATCAGTGTTAGACCTGGCTGTTCTAGATAATGAATTGTGGGTCTTACAAAATAGCTCGAACCTCAGCCTTAAGCAACCATCTTCAATAGAATTCACAGATCTCAAAAACCACTTTCTATGGCATTCAAACCTTATTATACTCGACATTTTAACAAAATGATTTACTCTTCTGATTGGAACTAGTTATATTTAAAACATCCCAAATCCACTTCATTCATCTTGGGCCCAATTACACAATTCACATACTCTTTCTTTGCTCAAATCCGTACTATTAATATTCGCTTTAACATCAATTCTAATAGCACAACGCGATATAGGTTTTATCCAAATACCCTATATGCCGAGCTTTTTCGATCCTGAACCAGTTCGTATCAGCTCCACTTATTCCACCACTTAATCCGAAATTGAAAGCAACTCTAATTACCAGACTTTTGAAATGACCTTAAGGCAAAAAAAAACCACCAATTACTGGTGGTTTTTGTGTGTTTACAATGAGGTATACTATTTAGAAACCTTGTATCCCAAAGACTGGAGATACTCAATCTTTTCATCAACAATTTGTTTTTGACGTTTATCAAGTTCTTGTTGAATCGCCTTTTGCATGCCGTCTAATTCTTCATTGGAAAACTTACCAAAGAAGTGCGTAGCGAAAATGGATTTCAAGGTCTTATTGTTATTTTGGTTTTCTCGAAATTTTGCAACCAAAACACTTGGTGTTAATTCACTTCTTTTTGCCATAACTATCAACTTTTATTTCTACAAATATTACTCTTTTTTTCTTATTGCTTATTTCAATACAAATAAGGAATCTACACCTATCGGCTCTTTAGCGATAAGTCCTTCACCATATTCGGTATAAATAATTCTTCCAAACTCTCTTGCTCGGCCTTCAATACTGTCAAAAAAGCTTTTAGATGCAATCACTGTTTCTGGTTCTTCAGAGTTTGGATTGTAAAATTGTGATGAATGGGCCTTTACTGAAGCTATTTTTTGTGGATAATATCCGGTAATATCCTGGATGAATGTAGGCTGTAAAGACATAAATTGGATATAGTGGAATACTTTTTTGGGGCGCCACGGGGCTTGCATTACACCATCAATATTAGTCTCTAGTTTACGCAATCCAGCTAAAAAGGAAGCTTCGAGCACAAGTTTAGAAGCATGCCCGTGATCCGGATGCCGATCAGTTGGTGCATTGCACAAAACAACCTCTGGTTGATACTTCCTTATTGCTTGAATAATTAATCGTTGACTGGCTTCATCATTCCTAATGAAGCCATCTCTCATTTCCAGATTTTCACGAAAGGCACAACCCAAAATAGCTGCAGCCTCTTCAGCCTCTTTTCTCCTGATCTCAGGAGTGCCTCGGGTGCCCATCTCCCCTAGTGTTAAATCTATGATAGCCGTTTTGTAACCATTTGCGGCATGCTTTGCCAGCGTACCACCGGCTCCTAATTCAACATCATCAGGGTGCGCACCAAATGCAAGTATGTCTATTTTCATTAGTTATGTTTCAAAAAAAAAATCCCGCAAATGCGGGATGCAAAATTGTTTAATTTTTAATTGCCTTGGGCAAATGATGTAACAACATCATCTAGCGGCGAAACAGATGATGATAATTCTTTAATCCAGTGGCCGTTTTCATCTATCAAAAATTTATGAAAATTCCAACGTACGTTGGCATCACTCACGCCATTTCTTTCTTTTTGTGTTAACCATTTATATAATTCATGTTCATCATTTCCCTTAACAGAAATTTTGCTCATCATAGGAAAAGTTACACCATAATTCTTTTCGCAAAATGTTGCAATTTCTTGGTCTGAACCGGGTTCTTGTCCACCAAAATTATTCGCTGGGAAACCAATGATGGTAAATTTCTCCCCGCCATAAGTGGTGTATAATTCCTGAAGTTGTTTGTATTGCGGTGTGTAGCCACAAGCAGAAGCCGTATTAACAATGAGTACGCGCTTGCCTTTTAGCACCGAAAAATCAAATGAAGAACCGTCTATTGCGGTTACTTTAAAGTCATAAAAATTCATCTCTTGGGTATTTTTATTGTTTGTTGCGTTTGCCTCTGCAATTTGAACAGCGGCGGATTTAGTATTATTTTCTGAACATGACACGAGTTGAAACACGAGGAATAAAAGTGCAAGTTTCTTCATTATTGTAAAGTTTAAGCTGTTAAACCTGCATATGGCTAAAATGTTTGCATCTATCTTCGCAGCATGCTTAAAGAAATAGTTGCATTACTCAAAAAAGACTTGCTGTTAGAGTTCAGACAGCGAAATGCCCTATTTTCAGTGTTACTTTTTGTGGTTTGCACCGTTTATGTGGCACACCTTATTTTTTCCTCCATTAGAGAAGTAAGAACTTGGAATGCGCTTTTTTGGGTCATTGTTGTTTTTGCGTGCATTCATACCGCCAGCAAGAGCTTTAGCCATGAGCGCGAAAATAGATTCTGGTATTATTACCAACTGGCGCGCCCTCAAGCCCTGATATTGAGTAAAATAATTTACAACACCCTTTTAACTTGGCTTGTAAGCTTAATTACTTTTCTTCTTTTCAGTCTTTTTTTAGGCAATGTGCTTAAAGATCAAAGCCACTTTATTTTGGTCATTGTTTTAGGTACGGCCAATTTTTCTAGCATATTAACAGTAGTATCCGCTATAGCGTCAAAAACCAATAACAACATCACACTAATGGCGGTATTAAGCATGCCGCTCTTGTTACCTTCTGTAATCATCATAGTAAAGGCAAGTCAGCTAGCGCTTATGCAAATGACTGTTACACAGAATGCCTCGTTTCTACTTGCGCTCGCGGCACTTAGCGCATTAGTTTGCGCAATGGGCTATCTCTTATTTCCATACCTTTGGCGGGAGTAATTTTGGCGCTTTCAGAATGAAGAAACAGTGGTGGAAAGCCCTTGCGGTAATTTTAATTATTTACAGCATTATTGCCGGCTTTCTGGGCGATGTACCCCGTAGAGATATCCTAAACGAAACCATCCGTAACCTTTATTTTCACGTTAGCATGTGGTTTGCAATGATTGCCATGATGGGTGCTTCTGTAACCTTTAGCATCATCAATCTTTCTAACAACAAATTAGAAACGGATCAAAGGGCAAGACTTTTTGCTGAAATGGGTCTTGTGTTTTCTATTTTGGGCTTACTTACTGGTATGCTTTGGGCAAAATTTACCTGGGGTGCTTTTTGGACCAATGATCCCAAACTCAACGGAACAGCCATTACGATGCTCATCTATTTCGCCTACTTTATTCTTCGGCAGAGTTTAGAAGATTCCGAAAAACGAGCTCGTATTTCTGGCGTATATAACATCTTTGCCTTTGTATTGATGATCATTTTTATTGGCATATTGCCAAGACTAACAGACAGCCTTCATCCCGGCAATGGCGGAAATCCAGCCTTTAGCCAATACGATTTAGACCACAATATGCGTTTGGTTTTTTATCCAGCTGTTATTGGCTGGATACTTTTTGGTGTTTGGATTGTTCAAATCAGGCTTCGTGTTGCCACGCTATCAAATCACGTATTACCATGACATTACAACGTGTTAAACCTTTAACTTGGGTATTGGCCCTACTTTTTTCTACTGCGCTAAATGCCCAAACAGAAACACCAATGGCAGACGCCATGCGCAATAATGGTAAAATCTATGTTGTTGTTGCGGTTTTAGTAATCATTTTTATTGGCATAAGTGTTTATCTCATACAGTTAGACGTAAAAACTGCAAAGTTGAAACGACAGATAGAGGAAATGAAGAAATAAGATGAAAAAGACACACATTGTACTAATTGTTTTTATTGCTGTTTTGATTGGTGCGCTTTTAACCATGTTTAAAGATGCCGGCACGTATGCAACTTTTAGCATGGCCGAAGAATATGCCGGAGAGCCCTTTACAGTCATTGGCTTTTTAGATAAAGATGCCGAGATGCACTTTAATGCCAGAAAAAATCTTTTCTCCTTTACAGCGATTGATAAATCAGGAAAAAAAACTAAGGTGTATTACAACCAACCAAAACCTCAAGATTTTGAACGTAGCGAAGAAATCACCATGAAAGGATTTGCTACAGATACTGCCTTTATAGCAGAAGAAATCTTGATGAAGTGCCCCAGTAAATACAATGAGCAAAATCAAATTGCTGGTAACGAAAACTCATATACTGAGTAAGAAAAGTACACCATGACGTATATCGGAGAACATTTATGGGCGGGAGAACTTGGCCGACTATCAGTAAGTATTGCATTCGCAAGTGCGCTATTGGCCATATTTGCCTTTTGGCGCGCTGAGAAGGAAAGCAGCTGGACAAAAATCGCCAATACTGCTTTTTTTATACATGCCCTGAGCATTTTCAGCATTGTTGGTACGTTGTTCTTCATGATGGCCAATCATTATTTTGAGTACGATTATGTTTGGAAACACACCTCATTAACACTTCCACCGCGCTACTTATTTTCTGCTTTTTGGGAAGGACAAGAAGGTAGTTTTCTACTTTGGATGTTTTGGCATGCCGTTTTAGGACTTGTTATTTTGCGTTCTAAAAACAAATGGCGCGGACCTGTGCTTGGTGTTGTTGCCTTGGTACAGGCTTTTTTAGTGAGTATGATCATGGGGATTTATCCTTTTGGGATAAAAATTGGCCAAAGTCCGTTTATACTCATTAGAGAAATACCAGAAAACATTGGTGCACCTTGGACCCAATTTTCAGATTATCTCACCCGGTTCCCCAATTTTATGGATGGCAGTGGCCTAAATCCTCTATTACAGAACTACTGGATGACCATCCATCCCCCTACACTTTTTTTGGGCTTTGCTTCAACACTTATACCTTTTGCATTTGCCATTGCCGCGCTATTGCGCAGAGATTATAAAGGCTGGATTAAACCCGTGCTACCCTGGGCATTTTTCTCCGTAATGATTTTAGGAACAGGTATTCTTATGGGTGGAGCTTGGGCTTACGAGGCTTTAAGCTTTGGTGGCTTTTGGGCTTGGGATCCTGTAGAGAATTCATCTTTGGTGCCTTGGCTTACCCTAGTAGCAGCTGCGCATCTCATCCTCATTCAAAAAAACCGGGGCGGTGTTCTTCCTTCAGCCTTATTCATGTCCATAATCACTTTTTTACTTGTTTTATATTCTACCTTCTTAACAAGAAGTGGGGTTTTGGGTGATACCAGCGTGCATGCTTTTGTTGATTTAGGCCTTAGCGGACAACTACTACTCTACCTTTTGTTTTTTGTTATCGCATCTTTTGGGTTGCTACTTTGGCGCTACAAGCAAATACCAAAACCTGCACAAGAAGAGTCTATGGATAGCCGGGAGTTTTGGGTTTTCATCGCCTCAATGGTCTTTTTACTCTCATCCCTACAAATTACAATATCTACCTCTATGGAGGTTTTTAATAAGCTTTTTGGGCCCGAAGGTGCCTTGTTTACACTTTATGATCACAATAAAACGATTGCGGAGCCCATCTCGCATTACAACGCATTTCAGGTGCCTTTTGCCATAATACTTACAGGACTGGTGGCCGTGGGGCAATTTTTAACTTATAGAAAAACAAACTTGAAGCTGTTTTACAAGAAGCTTGCCTTGAGCAGTATACTTGCTTTAACGCTTACAGTGGTGATTGCGATTTATTTTGATATGCAGCATCCGGTGTATCTTTTTCTGCTCTTTACCAGCAGCTTTGCGATAATCGCGAACATAGATTATTGGCTACGCGTTGGGCGCGGACAAGCCGGTGTAGCTGGCTCTTCAATTGCGCATATTGGATTTGGCATGGTGATACTGGGCGCATTAGTAGCCAATGCTAACAAGCAGATTATTAGTGAAAATAATACGTTTATACATGAAGAGTTTCCCTCAAGCGAAAACCTATTGATTGAGCAAGATGATACCGTAAAAATGGGTGATTATTGGGTAACCTATACTGGAGAATCTGTAGGTACAGGCGCTGAAAGTCATTACACATATTATAATCTTGGGTTCTATCAAGAAAATGAAGAAGGCAACCTCGAACCCGAATTTTCGCTGGCCCCATCAATTCAACATAATGAACGC
Organism: uncultured Cryomorphaceae bacterium; assembly: GCA_964416385.1. GTDB lineage: Bacteria > Bacteroidota > Bacteroidia > Flavobacteriales > Schleiferiaceae > JAUHWL01. Next base: position 6,326 of record CAYQDW010000073.1, read on the forward strand.
ATGGGCAATGTTGCAGAGCCTAGCACCAAACATTATCTACATAAAGATATCTACACCCATGTAACGTATGCGGATTTAAGAACCGAGGAAGAAAAAAATAGCGAATGGAAAGATGAATATACATTCAGCATCATGCCTGGAGATAGTCATCTGGTATACAATGCTTTTACGGTAACGTTAGACAGTGTAGTGGCAGATTATATTCGTGATGCAGATGGCAATGAAATGGAATATATCGTAGTGGCAGCACGCTTACGCCTTAGTCATCTTGCAGATACTGTAATCTATGCCAGTCCGCTTTATATCGTACAAAACGACAAAGCACAAACCATGGATGTTGTTTTTGATGAATATGGCACGAAAATTCAATTTGCTGGAATCGATTTTGAAACTGAATTACCAACTTTTAAAGTTTTCCGTAAGAAGCCTGAAGAAAAGCCATTCATCATCATACAAACCATGATTTTCCCACTCATAAATATACTATGGTTAGGCTGCGTTCTCATGGCATTAGGCACAATCATCGCTATATGGCAGCGTATTAGGCCCGCAAAAAGTCCCGCGGTTTAACGGCATGAAAGCGCTAAATAAAATAGTCATACTCGGAACCGGAAATGTGGGCTGGCATTTGGCACAAGTTTTATACAAAGCTGGCGCCAACATCTCTCAAGTATTTGGCAGGAATTTACAAAAGGCAGAATCTCTAGCGGCGCAAGTTTTAGCTACGCCTATTCAAGATCTAGATCATATTATACCTAATGCAGACCTTTATCTGCTATGTATAAGCGATAACCATATTAAAGACGTAGCTGCTAAATTACCTGTGGTAAGAGGCATTGTTGCCCACACAAGCGGGGCCGTAAATATGAATGAACTTGCGCTAAACCAAAATTATGGCGTGTTTTATCCATTGCAAACACTTATTGCAGGCACACCCGTAGATTTTACTGAAATCCCCATGCTTTGCGAAGGCAATACGCCACAAAACGAAAATGCATTATTGGGGTTGGGTAATACCATCAGCAAGAAGGTGTATGCTGTTAACTCTGCACAAAGAGAACAAGTGCATGTTGCAGCTGTTTTTGCCAATAATTTTAGCAATCATATGCTGGCACAAGCCTATGCCATTTGCCAAAAACATCGCATTCCTTTTGAGGTACTTCATAAGTTGGTAGAAGTCACTTTTACTAAAGCCCTAAACGGTGATCCTAAAGAAAATCAAACAGGGCCTGCAATGAGGCATGATGATAAAACCATTGCCAAGCATCTGGCCTTGCTACCTGATGAAAATTTGCGCACACTCTATCAAATCATCACCAAAAGCATTCAACAAACATCATGAAACCAAACTATAAATCGCTACTGAACCATGTAACCACCTTTATTTTTGACGTTGATGGCGTGCTTACAGATGGTGGCGTTTTGCTATTTCCTGGCCAAGAGCCAATACGAAAATTTAACAGCAAGGATGGGTACGCCCTACAGCTTGCCATAAAAAAGGGATATCGCATAGCCATTATCACAGGTGGCCGCAGCGAAGGGGTTAAAGAGCGGATGCAAATGCTTGGCGTAACAGATATTTATCTCGGCGCCAGTGATAAACGCGAACGCTTGGAAGAACTGATGTATATGTATGACCTTAAAAAAGAGGAAATGCTTTATATGGGTGATGATATTCCCGATTTAGAATCTATGACCATGTGCGGGGTTGCGTGTACGCCCGCAGATGGAAGTCCAGAAATTAGAGCCATAGCAGATTATGTTTCACCAAAAAGTGGAGGCATGGGCTGCGTAAGAGACATTATTGAACAAACCCTTAAAGTTCAAGGCAAGTGGATGGAAAATGGCGATCATGTTTGGTAAATACATCTGGCCTTGCTTCGCAAAAGCCACAACAATGAATAAAGCATCTTCATGAAAAAGATCATCCACTATGCACGCCTGGTGCGCTGGCCAAATTTGCTCATCATGGCAGCGATTTTTGTGGTTTTGCGTTATGGATTTTTAATCCCTTTAGGGTTTGAAGTCTACCTGACTGCAACTTGGCACAGCTTTTTGATTTTAGCCATTATCATGATTGCAGGCGGTGGTAATGCCGTAAATGATGCTTTTGACGTAACAGCAGATGCTATTAACAAACCGCATAAACAGATCGTTAACAAACATATACCCCATGATATTGCATTGTTTACAGGACAACTGTTATTGCTTACAGGTGTTATTTTAGGCTTGGCTGTTGGCTATTTCAATAATATGCTCACATTCGGTTATATTTTTCCGCTTTGTGCCTTATTGCTTTGGAGCTATGCTTCATATCTTAAAAAACAGCCCTTAATAGGCAATCTCATTGTTGCGCTGCTTGCAGGTATTCTTGTTTTGTTAGAAATCGTTTTCGACCTTCTTAAAACACTTTCTGTTGAAAATGCAGCTTATCAACAACAAGCCATTATGATCATTACCGTTATTGCCGGATTTTCATTTTTCACCACGCTTGTGCGCGAGCTCATCAAAGATTTACAAGATGTTGCCGGAGATCGTGCTGCAGGATACAAAACACTGCCCATTACCTCTGGTACCCTTTTCCCAAAAATCTTGGTCATTATATTAATTATGATCATTTCCGTAGCCGTAGGCTGGTTGGTTCTACAAACCTTTGCCGGTGGCGATTACGGCTCTGCGATTTATCTTGTGCTCACAGTAATTAGTCCGTTGCTGTATATCATGCTAAAAATTGCACCCGCCCAATCACCATCAAAATTTGCGCATTTAAGCCTTTTAATGAAGGTAGTCATGGTTAGTGGCATTTTAGCCGTGTGGATTTTCACCCTCTCATACCAAATGAATCTACCAGAACCTGAGCCTAAATACGACATTAATATTGGCGTTGGCGGTTAATTAATTCATTTTTATGCTGAAGATCTTTTAAGCTAGAAAAGTAATATGCCACGATAAACAGTGTCTTAAAATTAACAATTACTTATAGGCATAACAATCTGTACTATATTGGTGGATTTACTCCAATCCTATGTCATTTAGGATTGATACAAGCGCAGTATATCTTTCACAGAAATAAATTGTAAGTCGTGTTACAATTGCGCTTCTTGGCTTGTATTAGCAGCGCTGAAATCTTGTTTTGAATAAAAAAAAGTACGCAAGCCAGAAATTATTTTAATTCGCTAACACGTTAAATATCAGCGTTTTAAAAATTATAAAAATCTTGAAGAATGTTTTTTTCTTGAATTTATTGTGTAGTTGTTGAACTTTTTTTTCTGCACAAGGTTTAACCTTTCATTAACAACTAAATTTAAAAGCTATGTTACTACATGACATTGTTTCCATCCCAAAGGATGACCCCGTAGCGTTTACCTTCTTCACAGGGTATATGGCTATGTTCGCTTCTGCTGTATTCTTCTTCTTTGAAAGAAGTCGCGTAGAAGGCAAATGGAAGACTTCATTGCTGGTATCTGGTTTGATTACTGGTATTGCAGCCGTGCATTATTACTACATGCGCGATGTTTACACTGCAACTGGTGAGAACCCAACAGCGCTTCGTTACATTGACTGGACACTAACTGTGCCTTTGATGTGTGTGGAGTTTTATCTATTAACAAAGCCAGCAGGCGCTACAAAGAGCTTGTTGTGGAAATTAATCGTTGCTTCTGCTTGGATGCTTGTTGCCGGTTACATTGGTGAAGCTTTCACTGACGGATCAACTGGTCACTCTGTAACTTGGGGTGTACTTTCTACAATTGGTTATGTGTACATTTTGTATACAGCTTGGTTTGGTGAGGTTAAGCAACTTGGTGATAAGAGCGGAGATGCCACTGTAGTAAGAGGTATCCGTACTTTAGCTTGGTTTGTACTTGTAGGTTGGGCCATTTACCCAATTGGTTACATGTGTATGCCAGGTGGTTGGCTTAATACTTCTTTAGGATGGGATTCTACTAATGTTGACCTATTCTACAATATTGCCGATGCCGTTAACAAAATTGGATTCGGATTAGTAGTGTATAACATCGCTATCTCTTCTGGTTCAAAAGACGAAACTGCCGCTGCCTAAAAATTATTCAGAGCTCCACGCATTGAAGTTATCTTTGGTGCGTGGAGTTTTCTTTTTATGACCAAACCTGCCTCTATTTTCATCTTCAGTTTCGCGTTGCTCATACCACTTGTTATGCTTCTCGAAACGTTATCTCCAGCAACACAACTCATTTATTGCATGCCGTTTATCCTGTTAATAGGTATACCGCATGGCGCTATAGACAATATTTTATACAGCGATAAAAAAGGCTTTTCACAAGGTAAATTCATAATTGGTTATCTCATTATTATTGGCATTAATGTTGGGTTTTGGCTCTTATTGCCAGATCTAGCATACATCTCCTTTTTACTGCTATCAGCTTACCACTTTGGCCAATCACAGTTTTCTCACCACGTAAATAACGAGGCTTGGCTCAGTAAAATGCTATATCTGATTTGGGGTATCGCATTACTTTCTGGTCTGATCTATTTTAACCTTGCAGAAGTACAACAGATCGCAGCAACCTACCCTGACTTTTCTATTTTCACTACGGTTCATATTCCTAGCCTGTTGAAAGGGTTCCTTACAGGCACATTAGTACTCACACTAATCATACTAGCAATATTGACCGCAAAAAAAATAATAAGCGTAAAAATATTGGTTGCTGAAGTGATTCTCCTTTCACTCATTATGATGAGTTTTTATTTAATGCCATTGCTTATCGGCTTTACGATATATTTTGTGGTATTACATTCATATAAGGTATTACAGGAAGAATTTGCTTTTCTTAAAACACAAAACACGGTTGCAAACCTTAAAAGCTTTATAACGCTTTTAGCCCCATTTACGCTGTTTTCTATATTTGGTATTGCCTTGCTAGTTGTTGCCTCTGCACAGGGCATCATCCATCTATCTTATGGCTACATCTTTCTAATTGCCATTTCTTCCATTACACTTCCCCACGCATTTGTAATGAACCGCTTTTACAACATTTTTTACGTACACCAATAGGTACACGCCATGCTGGCTTTGTATTTATAAATACACCTGCGCGCTACACAAGCGCTTGTAGTGCATTTAAATTGGATAAACAACAGCGGGCTATTTGTTTGCCGAAGCATACTTTGGCTCCATTAAAAGCCATTTCAATAGCAGATATACCCAAAACTAACTTGTAGTATTACACTTGTATAGATTATAAAATGTTTATTTTTAGCCAATTATAAA
>CAYQDW010000074.1:0-11478 GCA_964416385.1 uncultured Cryomorphaceae bacterium
AAACTTGTACTGTATGGCGCGATGGTAGCTTTTCCAGTGGTATTAGCAGCAAAGCCGTTCGTTGTGCCTATAGAAAAAACATCACCAATAATGTAAAAATCACTGCTTGAACTTGCCACATTACCACCCTGGCCGACATTTAATTTTGAGGGGCCTGCAGTTTGTCCACCAGATACAGCTGCAGAAACACGAACACCCCGTGTACCGCCATCCAATGTAATATCACCGGATGCGGCGAAAGCATTTAAAATACCATGGTAATAATTACCAACTTCGATTCCATAACCTGTGCTTCCACCTGTGCCATTGATGCTTATATTTCCAGAACCTGTAGATTCCAAGGTTATTGTTCCACTAAGTTCTACACCGCCTCCTGAACCTTTTCCAGTTCCTGTAATTACAATCGCATCTCCTGTAGCCGAGGATGACATCGTAACGTTACTCACTCTGCTTACATCGTGGATACCAAAAAGAATACCGGGGTTATTTGTAGCTCCTGATACGATGCCTTCCAAATTAATGGTACCTGCACCAGCGCTAATGGCATTTGTACCATAAGTCAAAATACCTGTGTAGCTGCTTTGTCCATCTCCTTTCATCAATACATTACCGCCATTGGTCGTGATTGTGAAATTTTCTAAATATATACCGGCTGTTATATTACTACCTCCGTTAGATGGGGTAACTACTGTACCGGGTACAGCATAACCATCCCCAACAGAAAGACTGTTCCAAGTGGTAGTGCCTGAGCCACCACCAGCCCATACATGGCCGCCAGATGTTGTTATGGAAGACCCATTAAGAAAAAATATCGAGCCAGCAGACGTAGCGCCATCGCTATTTGCCCAAAAAATGACATCACCGCCATTGGTGGTAATAGCCCTGGATGCTGAGAGTGTGATATCTCCAAAACCTTTAAGTAAAACATCAGCGCCTGCGCCAGTAGACGTAAGGTTCTGACGTACTCTGATGTTACCACCATAGATTGAAATCGCTCCTGTAACATTTTGCGCATCATCGATGGTGATATCTGTGGTGTTGCCTAATTTACCAAAGGTCAACCCACCCAAGGTCTGACTATTCGCGTTCCAAGTAAAATAATTGGTATTTACTGCTTGATCAAAGCTCGTACTTGTTAGAACCGGCTCTAAGGTAAAGGTACCTGTAGTACCGATATCTGGCGTATTTCCGTTAAAATCAAATTCATTCCCTCTAACTAGGATGTTTGACGAACTTGTTGTAACCGGTGTGCCTGCTTTAGAACCCCACCAAACATTAGTGCTACCGCCAAAGTAAATGTCTGTTGCACCTTTATCCTCAATGGTCAAAATACTTATATCACCCGATGCAGCAAGGACTTCTATAGTATTATAAAGCGTAAACCCATAATAACCATCGGCTTCCAGCACAATATTTCCACCACTCCCTGTGGCATAGAGTTGAGAATTTGATGCATCCCAATGAAGACCGCGGCCATCACCTCCAGCGTCTAACGACACATTAGAGCCTTTAATAATGATGGCATCAGCCGATGTTTTGCTAGACGTAATATTTACTGTATTACCTTGCCATGCTACACCGTAGTTATATTTGTTCGTAGTGGTGGTACCATTGCTAATACCTTCCATATATACCTGACCAGAACCAGCATTGATGGTTTTATTGGTAGTAGTCCAGAGGCCAATCCCCCACATTTCGTTGGTGCTACCCGCACCAGTGGCAGATTTTCCACGGAAAGTGATATTACCCCCAGCAGACTGTAGATCTAGGGTACCACGAATGTCAATTCCCCCTTCATAAAGACTGCTGGTGTAACCTTGTGCAAAACCAGAACCCGTGGCATCACCGCCTGCAAAGGTGATATCACCGCCATTGGTAGTTACCGAGATGGCAGAATGAAGATTTATGGTACCGCCACCAGTGCCATCTGCATCTGCTGAGAATATGACATCACCACCCTGACTCGTAATGGTTGTTGTTGTTGTATTGAGGATGTTTGTATTTGCCAAAACTTTAAAAGCATTGGCTGTTGTATTGTTTATACCGGCACTAAATATGATATTGTTTGCTACAACGTTTAAGTTACCACTGGCTAAAGCCGTTTCAATCACCGAAGGTTGAATATTGGCTGTACCGGTAGCGGTAAGTGTAGTACCCGTAATACTCCAATTGGTACCAGAAGTACCCGTTTCCCCAGAGGAGGAAATGGTGAGGTCTTGAGCCTTCAATCCTTGCGGTAAAAGAAGCATACTCAAAATGAAACAACACCAAAAAGAGGATGATAAAAACCGTCTCATAGCTAACACATTTCAAAATTTTTGCAAAAGTGCGATTACCATTTCCGAAATGCGCATAAAACACCCCACGATTAACCCATAGCGAGTTGAAAATAACCCACGATTAACCCACGATTTTTAACAATTTGCTGATTTTCAGCTTTGTTTATGCTGATTTTATAAAAAATTGCTGTGCTCCAGGCAATGCACAGACTTAATTATTTATAGCCCTAATAGGTAGTGTTGAAGATTTGCATTGGCATCGATATTTAACTTTTTGCGAATTGAGATTCGGATGTTTTCAATGGTACCCGTACTCTTCCCCGTGATGCCGGCAATGTCTTTAGTTGTGATATTAAGGCGAATGAATGCGCAAATCCGCAACTCATTTGGTGATAGATCAGGAGCAATTTTTAAAAGCCTTGCAAAATAATCTTCGTATACCCCAGTAAACCTCGCTTCAAATTCTTCTAACATCTTTGGCGGTCTACGCCTTGACAATTTATAGATATACTCTGCAAAAATATTTTGGTCTTGTTTGGGTAATTTATGAATAAGTGATTTTAGGTCTTGCAAAATTTCATCATTATTCTGCTGAATACTCACCGCCTTCATCGTTTCTGCTAACAGTTCTTTTGATTTAATTTCTAGCGCGTGCTGTAGTTTTGTGCGCTCTTGCTCTGCTTGGTTACGCACTTTTAGTAAATGTTGCGAGCGCTTAAAAAAGATTACCAAAAAAACAATTCCGAAAGCCAAAACAATTAATCCAATGATATACTTCTTTTGCGATTCTTGTTGCATTGATGCTGTAAATGCGGCCTTTTCTTCCGCACGTTTTTCTTTTTCTGTAGCTAATTCCCATTGGGTAATAATGCTTCGCGAATAGTCTCCAGTATGAAGCGACTCACACTCTTTGTACAGGCGATAATTCCGATCAGCCATAGATTGCTCGCCCAATGCATCATATACCCGATAGCGTAGTTTAAAATATTCTAGGTTTATATATGGTAAATTCATTTGCAAACGAATATCGTTTGCGGCATTTAGGACGGTTAATGCCTGAGCGGCATTGTTCATATCCAAATAAACCTCAGCCCGATTAATACCATTAATAAGCGTACCAATCGTCAATCCATTTGCCTGCGCTAAAGAGTCTGATATTTTAAAGCACAACAAAGCCGCTGAAAATTGTTGCTGCCTACGTCTTAAGTTCCCGAAGTTACTATAGCTTCTGGCTAAATTTAAAGCGCTATTTGTACCCTTAAAACTGGTAACAGCAGCTGTAAGCAATTCTTCTGCCTGGCTATAATTACCAGCATGCGATTGAATAATGGCAAGAACATCATAAAAATATGGCGATACATTGTTAATGCTTACATAGTTTAAAGCCACATCCGCGTGGTAAGCCGCTTTCTCATAAAAATTCATATTTAAGTAGAGACTCGCCATATTGTTATGCACCGTAAATAACAAAAAGGTGTCTGTTGGGTGTATGTATTCAAGAGCCCTATTGTTATTTACAATGGCTTTAAAATAATCACCCTCTAGATCTGCAAAACTGCTGGCAACGATGTAGTATCCCCTTTGTAGATAGGCGCTCGTGTCATTTTCAATTACGTCTTCTAAAAAGTTGAGATATACCCTTGCAGAATCTCGTTCTTGCCGCTGTATGAAATATTCTGTACGTAATAAAGACGCCAGGCCAAACAACTGTTCTTCAGCACCGCCTTGGTACTTACGCAGCATCAATTTGGATACATTTTGTACAGTTTGAGAAAATTCACGCTTATTGAGCGTGTATAAGGTATTGTATAGTTGCTCGGGCGAATACTTAAAATCTGTATCTATAAAATCTTCAACATGCCTGGCCAACCAACGATCAGCTGTTTCAATATTGAGATAGTCTGTTTGTGCTATTTTTTCTAAAAAAGAAATCCTGTTATTAGGTGTATACTTGCGTAAGTTAAACGCAACTTGACTGCTATCAAATGCTTGTGGCTCACTTGGTACTTCAAAAACAGACTCAGATTGCTCCTTAGAACATGAGACGCTAAAGAAACTAGCTGTTAACAAAAGCAACCAAATTACTGTGCTTCTCGACATAATTAGGACAAAAGATGAAAAATGAAGGTTGTTAGAAACAAATAAACCTAATTTATCACTACAGATTGTCAAAAAAATTGTGATATTTCTAATAAACCATTGTGAAATTGAAAATAATTGCAAAGGTCTACTTTAATTTTAGCGTTGCCATGATAGTTCATATTTAAAAATGATCAAGCATACAACGCTTTAAAAATCCCTAGATAATGAACAGTCCTAAGGCAAAAAGACAATGCATCTCCTCAGCACGATAACCTGAAATGTAGCGCCAGTAAAAATTTAACAAAATTTACTATGCGTGCATATATTATGCATGCATACTATTTTTATATTTGAATAAATATTGCGCGCATGCGTCCAGAAGAAACGCTTGATTTTCATATTAAATATACTTGGCAGAACATCACCAAGATGTACAATGCCATAGCCGCACCTTTTGGCGGCAGTATGGCCGTTGGTTATATTTTACTCAATATAGACTTAGAACATGGCACACCGAGCACAGCCTTAGGGCCAAAAATGGGTATGGAGGCCACCAGCCTCAGCCGCATTTTAAAAAATATGGAAGAAAAAGGGCTGATATACCGCAGGCCGAATCCATTGGATGGCCGAGGCGTTTTCATTTGCCTAACGCCCTTTGGTCTCGACAAAAGAGAAGACGCCAAAGCTGCAGTGATCACCTTTAATGAACGCATCTATGAAAAAATTCCACAACAAGACCTAGATGCGTTCTTTAGGGTAATTGGTGGCATTAACGAATTAATAGACAAAAAAGAAATCTACGTAGAAACACATGAAACGAATCATTAACCACGTAACCATTTTAGGCTCTGGCATTATGGGTAGCCGAATTGCCTGCCACTTTGCCAACAAAGGCGTTGAAGTGCTCTTGCTTGATATTGTGCCCCGTGAATTAACGGATGCCGAAAGGGCAAAAGGACAAGACCTAACGCATAAAACAGTGCGCAACCGCATTGTTAATGATAGCTTACAAAACACGCTAAAAGCAAACCCCTCGCCTATCTTCGACAAGAAATTTGCAAGCCGCATAACCACAGGCAACTTTGAAGATGACATGCCTAAGATTGCAAATAGCGATTGGGTGATGGAGGTTGTGGTTGAACGCTTAGATATCAAAAAAATAGTTTTTGATCAGGTTGAAAAATACCGCAAGCCGGGCACGCTGGTTACGTCTAATACTTCTGGTATCCCTATTCATCTCATGGCAGAAGAGCGCAGCGAAGACTTTAAAAAGCACTTTTGTGGCACCCATTTTTTTAATCCACCACGCTACTTAAAGCTGTTAGAAATTATCCCCACACAGCATACAGACCCTGCTGTAGTAGATTTTCTAATGACTTATGGCGACCAATATTTAGGTAAAACAACTGTTTTGGCTAAAGACACGCCCGCATTTATTGCCAATCGCGTGGGCATCTATGGCATAATGGATCTGTTTCATTACATAGATCAAGAAGGTTTTACGGTAGAAGAAATTGACCGCTTAACAGGCCCTGTGATAGGCCGGCCGAAATCTGCCACATTTAGAACCTGCGATGTTGTAGGTTTAGATACTTTGGTTCACGTTGCCAATGGTTTACATCAAGCGGTTCCGAATGACGAAAAACATGACGTTTTTGCTTTACCCGCTTTTATTTCATACATGATTGAGAATAATCTGTTGGGCGACAAAACACGTAAGGGTTTTTACCAAAAGGTACGTAAGCCCGATGGCAGCAGCGAAATTCTCGCCATGGATTTAAAATCTAAAGCATACAAACCTTTAGAAAAACCAAAGTTTGCCAGCCTTGGTCAAGCCAAACAGATTGATGATTTAAAAGACCGTATTAAGTTTTTAGTTTCTGCTAAAGATCGTGCAGGAGACTTTTATCGCGCCAGCTACAGCGGCTTATTTGCCTATGTAAGTAACCGGATTCCAGAAATAGCAGACGACCTCTACAAAATAGATCAAGGCATGAAAGCTGGTTTTGGTTGGGATTTAGGCCCTTTTGAAACATGGGACGCTATCGGCCTTGAAAAAGGCATAAAAATGATGGAAGCTACAGGCCATAAACCTGCTAACTGGATCCTAGAAATGCTTGCTGCAGGTTTTACGCGTTTTTACAAAACTGAGCATGGCACATTACTCTACTATAATATCGGCAGCAAACAATATGAAAAAGTTCCCGGCATGGAGAGCTTTATCATTTTAGACCATATACGCCCCACTAAAACCATTTGGGAAAATAGTGATTGTGCCATTGAAGATCTGGGTGATGGCATCATAAACGTAGAGTTTAGAAGTAAAATGAATAGCCTCGGAAGCGGGGTGTTGGCTGGTGTTAACAAGGCCATAGAATTGGCAGAAAAAGACTATCGCGGTCTTGTAGTAGGCAATCAGGCACCCAACTTTACCGTTGGCGCCAATTTGGCTATGGTATTGATGATGGGCATTGAACAGGAATGGGACGAATTGAATTTCGCCATCAAATATTTCCAAGATACCGTAATGAAGTTGCGCTACAGTAGCATACCGGTAATCGTGGCACCCCATGGCATGACGCTGGGTGGCGGTTGCGAAATGACCCTACACGCAGATGCTGTTCAAGCGGCCGCAGAAACGTACATCGGCTTGGTGGAGTTTGGCGTGGGGCTAATCCCCGCAGGTGCGGGCACCAAAGAAATGACCCTACGCGCTAGCGATAGATATCTTAAAGACGATGTAGAATTAAACGCCTACCGCGAATATTACCTCAACATCGGGATGGCCAAAGTGGCTACCAGCGCTGCAGAGGCGTTTAACATGGATATCATGAAACATGGCCGCGACCACATCAGCATGAACAAAGACCGCCAAATACAAGATGCCAAACGCAAAGCTATCATGTTGGCAGAGCAAGGCTACCAGCAGCCCATACGCAGAAACGACATCAAGGTTTTAGGAAAACAAGCCTTAGCGATGTTTGAAGTGGGCGCTTTCCAAATGGTAGAAGGCCGCTACATAAGCGCGCATGACAAAAAAATCAGCACCAAATTGGCCTATGTAATGGCTGGCGGTGATTTAAGCGCACCTACCCTAGTGAGTGAGCAATACCTTCTTGATTTAGAACGCGAGGCCTTCTTAAGCCTTTGCGGCGAGCGGAAAACACTTGAAAGAATTCAGCACATGTTGAAGACGGGAAAACCCTTGCGCAATTAGACTTCTAGATGCTAGATTTCTAGACATTGGACGATTAGAAGCTAGACGTCAGGATAGTAGATAAAATGTTACATGATTAAAAAGTTAAAAATATGAGTAAGCACAACTTTAAAGAACTATTGGTTTGGCAAAAGTCAATTGATTTTGCAGTTCAGATTTACAAGGAAACAGCATCTTTTCCTAAAGAAGAAATGTTTGGTCTGACTTCTCAAATAAGACGTGCGGCCGTTTCGATGGCTTCTAATATTGCTGAAGGTTGTGGCAGAAATCATGAAAAAGAATTGATTCAATTTCTCAGCATAACACAAGGCTCATCTAATGAAGTTGAAACGCAACTCATCATTGCCAACAGAATTGACATGCTTGGCCAAAATTCTTTCAATCAATTAATTGAAAATATTAATGAAATACAAAAGATGAATGCTGCTTTTCAGCGCCATCTTTCAAAATAAACACGCGCACATCTATCAGTCTAAAGTCTATCGTCTAAAAATCTAAAGTCTAAAAAATGAACGCATACATAGTTTCAGGATACCGCACCGCGGTGGGCAAGGCCAATAAAGGCGGATTTCGGTTTACGCGCCCCGATGATTTGGCAGCTGCCGTAATTAAAAAAATAATGGCCGATATGCCGCAACTAGACCCTGCGCGTATTGACGATCTTATTGTTGGCAATGCCATGCCAGAGGCAGAACAGGGTCTTAATATGGCACGCCTGATTTCGCTGATGAGCTTTGACACTGTGAAAGTTCCGGGTGTAACGGTGAATAGATACTGCGCATCTGGTTTGGAAACCATCGCAATGGCCGCTGCGAAAATTCATGCCGGCATGGCGGATGTGATTATTGCAGGTGGGGCAGAAAGCATGAGCTACATCCCTATGGGCGGGTTCAAGGTTACCCCAAACCCCATTTTGGCCACAGCGCACGCAGATTATTATAACAATATGGGCCTAACGGCTGAGGCCGTTGCACACGACTTTAAAGTGAGCCGCGAAGATCAAGACGAATTTGCTTTTAACAGCCACATGAAGGCACTTGCTGGTCAGAAAAGTGGGCGCTTAAATGCCGGAGTTTTACCTTTTGCGGTGGAAGAAATTTTCCTCAATGAAAAAAATAAACGCGAAAAGCGCAGCTACACCGTAGCACAAGATGAAGGGCCACGGCCAGACACAAGCCTCGAAGGATTGGCAAAACTTCGCCCTGTATTTGCTGCCAACGGTAGCGTAACGGCCGGCAACAGTAGCCAAACCAGTGATGGTGCTGCCTTTGTAATGGTGATGAGCGAAAAGATGGTGAACGAACTCAACCTAAAACCCATTGCGCGCATGGTGAGCTATGCCGCTGCAGGTGTTGAGCCGCGTATTATGGGTATTGGTCCGGTAGATGCTATACCAAAAGCCCTAAAAATGGCCGGACTGAAAAAAGACGATTTAAACCTGATTGAACTAAACGAAGCTTTTGCCAGTCAAAGTTTAGCCGTAATCCGCGAAGCCGGGCTAAACCCAGACATCATTAACGTAAACGGAGGAGCCATCGCCTTAGGTCACCCACTGGGATGTACAGGCGCAAAACTAACCGTTCAAATACTCAACGAATTAAACGCCCGAAACCAGAAATACGGCATGGTTACCATGTGCGTGGGTACAGGGCAAGGCGCTGCGGGAATTTTTGAGAAATTATAAATGATTAATTATTAGTGCTGAATGGCCGAAAAAGAGAATATTATTCAAGCGAAAACTTTTGCCTTCGCCAGAAAGATTATCTCGCTTTATATGCAACTAAAAAATGAGCGAGAATATGTGATTTCCAAACAGCTATTAAAAGCGGGAACTTCTATCGGGGCTAATGTTGAAGAGGCGATTGCTGCATTTTCAAAACGAGATTTCGTTCATAAAATGAACATCGCCCAAAAAGAAGCGCGTGAAACGAAATATTGGCTAAAACTCTTATCAGAAACCAACATCGTTACTTCCAATTCAGAAAAACTTTTAGCTGAGATAGAGGAAATTATCCGCATTCTAACCGCCATTGTAAAAAGCTCTCAATCCAACATTAACAATCAATAATACAGCATTTAGAATTATTCTATACAACACATTCACAATTAATAATTCAGCATTCATAATTCATACAAAATGACAACACAAGAAAGAAACTTCATCCGCGGTGGCGAGTTCCTCATCAAGGATGTACAGCCAGCTGATGTATTCATCCCCGAAGAATTTACAGAAGAGCAGCGCATGATGGCAGAAGCTACCACGGAGTTTATAGACAAAGAAGTAGCGCCAAATAACCTGCGTTTTGAACAAAAGGATTACGCCTTTACCCTAGAGTTAATGAAAAAGATTGGCGAAATGGGGCTATTGGGAATTACCGTTCCTGAAGAATATGGCGGACTAGGTATGGGATTTAACACAGGCATGCTGATTTGTGATCGTGTGTCTGGCATTTCAGGCTCGCTATCTACAGCCTATGGTGCACATACCGGCATTGGCACCTTGCCTATTTTGCTTTACGGTACTGAAGAACAAAAGCAAAAATATCTGCCCAAACTGGCCACTGGTGAGTGGATTGGTGCCTACTGCCTTACTGAACCAAGTGCCGGTTCTGATGCCAATAGCGGAAAAACCAAAGCCGAATTGATAGATGGTGGCAAAAGCTGGAAAATTAATGGCCAAAAGATGTGGATCAGTAATGCAGGCTACGCTGATTTGTTTATCGTTTTTGCACGCATAGAAAATGATAAAAACATCACAGGGTTTATTGTAGAAAAAGGAACCGCAGGCCTTACCCTGGGCGAAGAAGAGCACAAAATGGGCATCAAGGCGAGCAGTACCCGCCAAGTGTTTTTTAACGATGTAATTATTCCTGTAGACAATCTCCTGGGCGAACGTAATGGCGGTTTTAAAATCGCGATGAATTCACTAAACGTTGGCCGCATCAAGCTGGCTGTAGCCATGAACGATAGCTACCGCAGAATTATTACCGCAAGTACCAAATATGCGAATGAACGGCAACAGTTTGGCGTATCTATTGGCAGCTTTGGAGCCATTAAGCAAAAGCTTGGCGACATGGCAGCGCGGGCCTTTGCCAGCGAAAGTGCGAATTACCGCGTTGGGCAAGATATTGAAGACATGATCAACCGTTTGGCCGCAGAAGGCGTTGGGCCGCAAGAAAGTAAGCTGAAAGGCGTGGAAGAGTATGCCATAGAAGCAGCCATGATGAAGGTTCACGCAAGTGAAACCGGTCAATATATTGCGGATGAAGGTGTGCAAATATTTGGCGGCATGGGCTTTAGTGCTGATACCCCCATGGATAGTGCTTACCGCGATGTGCGCATCACCCGCATTTATGAGGGCACAAATGAAATCAACCGCATGCTCTCTGTTGGGATGATCTTAAAACGCGCCCTGAAAGGTGAAATAGACCTGATGGGGCCGGCAATGGCCGTTGCCAATGACCTGATGGCCATACCTAGCTTTGACACACCGGATTACAGCAAACCCATGAGTCAGGAATCAGAATTATTAGCGAACATGAAAAAGGCCATTCTCATGATTGCCGGCAAAGCGGTTGAGACCCTGGGCATGGACGTTGACAAAGAGCAGGAGATCCTGATGAATATTTCGGACATGCTTATTGAAACCTTTGCCGCTCAAAGTGCCGTACTGCGTGCGGTTAAGATTAGCGAAATGAAGGGCGAAACTGCAGCCGAATATTACTATAAGCTGGCCACGCTTTACATGTACCATGCCATTGAAAAACTGGGGCAGGCAGGCCGTGAAGCCATTCTCAGCTTTGCAGAAGGCGATGACCAGCGCTTGCTTTTGATGGGCCTCCGCAGGTTTACCAAATGGCAGCAACCCATTAACCCAAAACAATTTCGCAGAGAAATTGC
>CAYQDW010000075.1:0-11392 GCA_964416385.1 uncultured Cryomorphaceae bacterium
AGGGCGGGTACCTCTACCAACGGACCAATAACCCCGGCAAAGGCTTGGCCGGAATTCAATCCCCAAACGGCAATGGCAACGGCAATGGCCAGCTCAAAATTGTTGCCGGCTGCGGTAAATGATATGCTGGTGTTTGTTTTGTAATCGGCACCAAACTTTTTAGACAGTAAAAAACTGATTAAAAACATCAGCGTGAAGTAAATGAGCAGCGGCACGGCAATGCGCAGCACATCCAACGGAATTTGCACGATTAATTCGCCTTTCAGGCTAAACATGATAACGATGGTAAAGAGTAAAGCCACCAGCGTTATGGGCGAAATGGCTGGGGCGAATTTGCGGTTGTACCAGTCTTCGCCTTTTGCGCGGATTAGAATGATGCGGCTAAACAACCCCATGAGAAACGGAATGCCGAGGTAAATAAAAACGCTCTCGGCAATGGTGCCAATGCTAATATCAACCAGCGCGCCTGTCATACCAAAATAGGGCGGCAAAACGGTGATGAAAAACCAGGCATACACACTAAAAAAGAGCACTTGAAAAATGCTGTTTAAGGCAACCAGTCCGGCTGCGTATTCGCGACTGCCGCCTGCCAGGTCGTTCCACACAATCACCATGGCAATACAACGGGCCAAACCAATTAAAATCACGCCAATCATGTATTCGGGCTGGTCGCGAAGAAAAATGAGTGCCAGGGCAAACATCAAAATCGGCCCAACAACCCAGTTCATCACCAAACTAAGCGAGAGTACTTTAGTGTCTTTGAGCATGGCTGGCATTTGGCTGTAATTCACCTTGGCGAGGGGCGGATACATCATCAAAATCAACCCAACAGCAATGGGAATGTTGGTTGTGCCGCTGCTCATCGCGTTGATGTTGTCTGCCAGGGTTGGGAAGAGGTAGCCCAAACTTACCCCAATGGCCATGGCGAGGAAAATCCAGAGGGTTAAAAAGCGGTCTAAAAATTTTAAGCGCCTGCGGGGGTAGATGTAGTTAGCCATTTTTCAGGTGTTATTTGATTTCAATCCGAGCAAATTCCGAGTTAAGTTTAGAAAATAGAACATCTTCGACTGCCTATATCCGTGAATTACGTTGAACAAAATGGACGGGACAATTAATACGATGAAATAGGAATTGATGTTTGCTAGTAGGATCGGAACTCCATAAGATAAACCAACATGAATCGTAAAGAGGAGCAAATTCCTTCGGAGTTCAAGCCATACCCTTTTTATTTGGGTATTATTTCTTAAACCTTCACTATAAAAGAAATAGTCAATACCTGTCGATTTAAGTAAAACTTCATAAAGTAGCTTGGGTAAGTAAGACTCTATTCGGAATTTGTAAGCTTCTTGTTCACTTAGGATTTTTGAAGCAGTCGCGATTTCCACTTTTTGAATTTTCTGAAAGACTTTATGGTCTTCATTTGTTCGAATCGCGACATTATACCATTTTTCGTATTGCTCATCAAGAACCATTAAAAGCGCAAATAAGTCTTGGTTAATGGGTTTTGAATCCCAAATATGTTGCTGCAATACAGCATTTATTCGTTTAAACCTTGGCCATTTTCGCCTTTGCTGCTTTATGCTGTATGTCTTGTATATGTTATCCATTTAGTGCAACCTGACTAAACAAATAGTAAAACTGACTGCCAATTTCCAGCAAACGCTCGTCATAGGTTGCGGCTTCGCGCGAAGTATCATCAGCAACTTTAGGGTCATCAAAAGTTACCGCAAAGCGCTTTTCTGCATTGGGGATGAAGGGGCAGTTTTCATCCGCATGGCCGCAAACCATTATGGCTATGAAGCTATCCTGTGGGTTTTCGGGCGCATTATACAATTTGCTGTAGGCCGTTAGCGTATTGGCTGTGTTGTCAAACTTCAGCACATATTTAGGGTTTTCGCCTCCGGGATTTTCAATGCTAAAACCAGCACGCTCTAGGGCCGCAATGGTTCGCGGATTGCAGGCTGAAACCTTGGTGCCACCCGAAAAAGTTTGTACGGGCAAGTTAAAATGATGAATAATTACTGCGCTCATCAGCTGTGAAAGATGACTTCTACGGCTGTTTTCGGTGCAGATAAAATTCATTTTTACGGTTTCACCTTTTTGTAATTTCTCGGTGATGTAACCTGCTATTTTGGTGAGCAGTGCTTTGCGTTCTGTGGGAATTTCGTCCTGTAAAGCTGCTATTCTTTGGATGGTTTTTTCGAGATTTTGATTCATGGTTTTTATTGACCTCACCTCCCTCAAACCCCCTCTCCATCCCGAAGTCTCGGGAGGAGAGGGGGAGAGGGCCTTTGTTTTTATGATTTAATAATTGTTCTCAGTGCTCAACTTACTAAAGACTAAACTTCGTGCTAGCAGCAATTCGGTCCACAGCAACTTCCTGCAGATTGCAAATCAGTTAGTGAAACTTTCTTTTTCGCTTCACGTGATTCCTCGCCTGTGGCGGACAGTGGGCGCTCACCATAAACCGTAATGCTGAAAATGCCCGTGGCTCCAGATTTAAACGCCTTGATTTCATCTTCAGACAGATATTTTTCAAGTAAGTCATCTGGTATTACGATTGGCTTTGATTTTTGCACCTTGATGTTTTCAAATCCAGCTTCAGCTATGTAGTTCAGATAGATATCTTTCTGAATGGCGCCAGCAACACAGCCCGCATACATCTCCGCATCGTGGCGCAGTGCTTCGGGCAATTCGCCAACTAAAACAATATCGCTTACGCTAAAATGACCACCAGGCTTAAGCACGCGCTGCATTTCGGCAATCACTTTTTGCTTGTTGGGCACAAGGTTGAGTACGCAGTTGCTCACTACCACATCAGCTGTACTATCGCCAACCGGCATGTTATCAATATCGCCTTCGCGAAACTCTACGTTGTTATAGCCCAGTTTATCCGCATTGTTGCGGGCTTTAGCAATCATACTGGGTGTAAAATCGATGCCAATTACTTTGCCTGTTGGTCCAGTTTCGTGGCGTGCGACAAAACAATCATTGCCTGCGCCAGACCCGAGATCAATAACTGTATCGCCTGGTTTAATTTGCGCAAAGGCCGTTGGTAAACCACAACCAAGGCCGAGGTCTGCATCTTCTGCATAACCCTCTAACCCGGTGTAATCATCCATCATGATGTTATAAATTTTATTGCTTGGCGTTGTTGCCCCGCAGCAACTTGCAGCATTAACGGCTTTATCTTGGTGGGCAATTTTATCGTAACGCTCGCGAACGAGGTCTTTTAATTCTTGATCTGTTTTCATTCGGATATAAAATGCTTTTTTAAATGATAGTCGATTATTTTAATGGTCAAAATATTGTGCGTTTAGCAACATTTATTTGGATGATGATCTACAAAAAGAGCGGCAAAAAGTCCACCAACTTCGTCCCATTTTACTGGATTTATGCAGTAGCAAACCGAGGTGCCTTCTATGGTGCCCTGTATTAAACCAATAGTTTTTAATTCTTTTAGGTGTTGGCTTATGGTAGGCTGTGCCAGACCAATTTCATCAACGATATCGCCTGTAATGCAGCTTTTACAGCTACTCAAATGTTGTAAAATAGCGATTCTGGCCGGGTGTGCCAGCACTTTGAAAGTAGCGGCCAAAGTATTTTGCTCTTGGGTAAACAGGTCGGTTTTTACTAATCCCATGGTTCTATTAATATATCGCAATATTACGATTAAATAAATTTTGATCTTCTGTTTTTTTACTTTTTTTAGGATACCTGTGAACTCTTTGCGTGCTTTGCGCTTTGTTACAGAGCAGTGTGTTTAATACAAACAATGCATGAAAATTTACACCAAAACAGGCGATAGCGGCAAAACATCATTGCTTAGCGGCAAGCGCGTAGAAAAGTACCATCCAAGGTTGCATGCTTATGGCACTACAGATGAGTTAAACAGTTGGATTGGCTTATTGCGCGAGTATGCATCGCCAGAAATAAAAGCGCAGTTAATTACTATACAAGAAACACTGTTTTCTATGGGTAGTCATTTGGCTGTTGAGGGGAAAGTGCAAAAATTTGAAATGCCCGTGCTGCATCATGAGCGTGTTGAAGAATTGGAGCAGGCCATTGATGCCATGAATGACGCACTCCCCGAATTACGCAACTTTATTCTGCCAGGGGGGCATATAAGTGTAGCGCAATGCCACATTGCACGTACCGTTTGCCGTAGGGCAGAACGTTACGTTGTAGAGTTGGCTGGCACCAATGATATTCCTGAAATTATTGTTGTTTTCTTAAATCGCCTTAGTGACTATTTATTTGTGTTGGCGCGCAAATTTGCAGCAGATCACGCTGCAGAGGAAATCCCCTGGAAGCCTAAATGACCAACAAAGTTTACACGTGCAAAACATAACTTGACACGTATTGTTAAAAAATTACTTTTGCAAAAAATTCCAAGCCCTATGTATTGGACATTAGAATTAGCATCTTATTTAAGCGATGCGCCTTGGCCGGCTACTAAAGACGAATTAATTGATTACGCCATCCGCACCGGAGCTCCATTAGAAGTTGTAGAAAACCTGCAAGCTATGGAGGAAGAAGAAGATGATGAAACCTACGATTCTATTGAGGAAATTTGGCCGGATTATCCTTCAGAGGAAGACTTTCTCTGGAATGAAGAAGAATATTAACTTCAAATCCCCGCATCACGCGGGGATTTTGATTTTTAATCGTTGCCACATTGGCAGGTACTAAAAAGGCGGCACAACTTTAGTATGCTTCAACGCCTGTTAAAACAAGTGATTAGCCTACATTTAAGCCCCCTTAAAAGAAGCATAAGATATGTTTAAGTTATTGCAGAAAATTCTGGGTTCAAAATCAGATCGTGATCTCAAGGTATTACAACCGGAGTTGCAAAAAATAATAGCTGTAGAGCCGCAAATTCAGCAGTTATCTAATGATGAACTACGTGCAAAAACCGAAGAATTTAAAGCCAAAATACACGAAGCTACAAAAGCCCAAAGTGATGCCATTGCGCAGCTAAAAGCCCAAATAGAAAACGAAGAAGACATTGATAAACGCGAACAGTTTTGGAACGAGATTGACGCTCTAGAAAAAGAAGCCTACCAAATATCAGAAGGCATACTAGACGAAATACGCCCAGAAGCATTTGCATTAATCCGCGAAACAGCCAAGCGCTTTAAAGAGCATGAAACCATTCGCGTTAAAGCAAATGAAACAGATAGAAAGTTAGCTGCCAAGCACCCGTTTATAACCATAGAAGGAGATACAGCTGTCTATAAAAATTATTGGATGGCCGCCGGAAGTCAAATCACTTGGGATATGGTGCATTATGACGTACAGCTGATTGGTGGTACCGTTTTGCATCAAGGTAAAATTGCCGAAATGGCAACAGGTGAAGGTAAAACACTTGTGGCAACACTACCGGTGTATCTAAATGCCTTGCCCGGCAAAGGGGTGCATGTGGTAACGGTAAACGATTATTTGGCCCGAAGAGACGCAGAGTGGATGGGGCCAATTTTTAACTTTCATGGGCTTACGATAGATTGTATAGATAAGCATCAACCCAACAGTGAAGATAGAAGGCAAGCCTATTTATGTGATATCACCTATGGTACCAATAATGAATTCGGGTTTGATTACCTGCGCGATAACATGGCGCGAAGCCCTGAAGATTTGGTGCAGCGCGGCCATAATTACGCCATTGTAGATGAGGTCGATTCTGTATTAATTGATGATGCCAGAACACCGCTTATTATTTCTGGCCCAACCCCAAAGGGTGATCGGCATGAGTTTAACGAGCTTAAGCCATACATTGAAAAGCTTATGCGGGCACAGCGTGAGGTAGCCCAAGAGGAGCTTTCAAAAGCTCGCAAATTGCTTGCTGAAGGCAACACCAAAGACGGTGGCTTCCACTTGTTGCGTGCCCATCGCGGATTGCCTAAAATGAAGGCACTGATCAAATATCTAAGTGAGGAAGGTAATCGCGTTATCCTTCAGAAAACAGAAAACCTTTATCTACAAGAGCAGGGTAAAAACATGCACCTTGTAGACGATGGATTGTTTTTTACCATAGATGAAAAGCATAATCAAATAGATCTCACAGAAAAAGGCATAGACCTGCTTAGTACAGATACAGATCGCGATTTCTTTGTGCTTACCGATATCGGCACAATGGTGGCCGATCTAGAAAAAGCCGATATACAACCGGAAGAAAAGGCCAAGCGCAAAGATGAAATTATGCGTGAGTTTGCCGTAAAGAGTGAGCGCATCCACACCATGAATCAGCTTCTAAAAGCTTACGCTTTATTTGAGCGTGATGTAGAGTATGTGGTGATGGAAAACAAGGTGAAGATTGTTGATGAGCAAACAGGCCGGATTATGGAAGGCCGTAGATACTCAGACGGATTGCATCAAGCCATAGAAGCGAAAGAAAATGTAAAGATTGAGGCTGCTACACAAACCTATGCAACCATAACCTTGCAGAACTACTTCCGGATGTACAACAAGCTTTCTGGTATGACGGGAACGGCAGAGACAGAAGCTGGTGAATTCTGGGAAATCTATAAGTTGGATGTTGTTGTGATTCCTACCAACAGGCCAATACAGCGCGATGATAGAGAGGACCTTGTTTATAAAACGCAGCGCGAAAAGTACAATGCCGTTATTGATGAAATTCAAAAGCTTCGCGATGAAGGGCGGCCAGTTCTGGTGGGTACAACCTCTGTAGAAGTGTCAGAATTACTAAGCCGTGCCTTGCGTTTACGCAAAGTGCCACATCAGGTGCTTAATGCCAAGTTGCACCAAAAAGAGGCAGATATTGTGGCCGAAGCCGGCCGAAGCGGTACGGTAACCATTGCAACAAATATGGCAGGCCGGGGTACAGACATCAAGCTTTCTCCAGAAAGTAAGGCAGCCGGTGGTTTGGCAATTATAGGTACAGAAAGACATGATTCTAGACGTGTAGACCGCCAGCTTCGTGGTCGCTCGGGTAGGCAAGGTGACCCCGGTAGCACGCAATTCTTCGTCAGCTTAGAAGACAATCTCATGCGCTTATTTGGTAGTGAGCGCATTGCAAGCTTAATGGACCGCATGGGTCTAAAGGAAGGCGAAGTGATTCAGCACAGCATGGTTTCTAAAAGTATAGAACGTGCACAGAAAAAAGTAGAAGAAAACAACTTTGGTACCCGTAAGCGGCTGTTAGAGTATGATGATGTGATGAATAACCAACGCGAGGTTATTTACAAGCGCAGAAAACACGCCTTGTTTGGTGAGCGCCTGCAAACGGATATTGCCAATATGATCTATGATTCGTTGGTGAGCACCATTGATGCCTATCAGCCGGTTAAAGATTTTGATGGCTTTAAACTAGAATTGTACCGCATCTTCGGTATGGAAACAGCCATAACAGCTGAGGATTTTGAGAAGTATAGCCCAGATGATTTAGTGAATGTGCTCTACAAAGAAGCACACGCACATTATCGTGCAAAAAATGAACGTATTGCAGAAGCAGCGCTGCCAGTGATTAGGCAAGTTTGGGAGCAGCAAAACAGTTTTCAAAACATAGTAGTGCCGTTTACAGATGGTGTTAAGGCGCTACAGGTAGTTACCAATCTGCAAAAAGCGCACGACTCTAAGGGTAAAGCACTGCTTCAAGATTTTGAAAAAAATATAACCTTGGCTATAATTGATGAGGTGTGGAAAGAACACCTGCGCGATTTGGATGATCTTCGTCAAAGTGTACAAGGGGCAGCGTATGAACAGAAAGATCCGCTACTGATTTACAAATTTGAGAGCTTTGAGCTGTTTAAGGTTATGGTAGATCGGGCCAATAAAGAAATTATTTCATTCCTCTTTAAAGGTAATTTACCCGCGCCAGACCCAAGCCAGATGCGCAGAGCACCAATACGTCAGCGTGATGATTTAAGCAATTTGCAAACGAGTAGACCTGGCGAAGAACAACCGCAATTGGCAGAAAGTGGACAAGCAAACCCAACACAGCCAGTTAAAGTTAAACAGGTTGTAAATGAAGGTAAAAGCTATGGTAGAAACGAGGTGGTAAATTTACGCAACCTCACTACAGGCGAACAGAAAAGCCTAAAATATAAACAGGCACAACCCCTGTTGGCAAGCAACCAATGGGTTATTGAAGAATAAATTTTAAGGCAGCGTTTAGCTGCCTTTTTTCATTTATAGCGGCAGTTTGTACGCCTTTAGGCGATAAGTTTAGTTGATGCTTTTTTATCTAACTCAGGTTAAAAACAAACTTTGTTGTATTTTCAAGGCAACCAATGCCTAAACAAAGGTCTATACTAACAAACACTGCTACCGTGCAAGCTTCAGAGCATACATTGCGTTTGGATGATCTATCCATAAGAACTACCGCGCAAGCAGACTATACCACAGATGCTGAGTGGATAGCTGCATGTAAGCGTGGCGAGCGCATTGCGCAACGGTGGCTCTATGAAAAATACGCAGGTAAGATGTTTTATATATGTCTGCGTTACTTGGGCGATACAGATGATGCACAAGACAGCATGCATGATGCCTTTGTTAAGGTTTTTGCCAACATAGCCCGTTTTAGGGGAGATGCAGCCTTAGAAACTTGGATCAGCAGAATCATGGCCAATACCTCTATAAACTGCATTCGGAAGCAAGCGCGTAGAGGTATTAAAAAAGATATTGACGATGTTCATTTAGCAGATGATAGTGATGCTACAGGCCTGTTTGAGGCACCAACTACCGTTAATGCTCAAGATGTGTTGCGCATGATTCAACAACTCCCCGTTGGCTATCGTACCGTTTTAAGTATGTACGCACTTGATGGATTTACACATCAACAAATAGCCAAAACCCTAGGCATTTCTGAGGGTACAAGTAAGAGCCAATTGGCCAAAGCAAGAAAGATGTTAAAGCAACGAATGGAAGAAGGAAATGGCTAAGAAGCGGCAACATTTAGACGATTTTCTCAGAGAAAAACTCAATGAGTTGCCCAATGCTCCTGTGGGTGATTTTAAAGATGTGGAAAGACGAATGACGGTTAAAGACCACAGGGGCATTGTCTTACTCATGCTCGTGCCGTTTATTATTACTGGTTTGTATTGGATGCTAGACTTGAGTGAAAAAGACCTTGTGATTCCTTCAAAACCGGGTGAACAAATAGAGCAGCCTGCCATATCGCCCGCAGTGGTGGATGAGCAGTCTGTTAAAAACCAAAAAATTTTAGAATCAACCCAAAATGTCGCAAACCAAGAACCAACGCCGTTTAAACCGGTGCCATCATCATCTGGGGCAAAGAAGAGCCAGCCTATTTTAAATACGGAAGAACCCTTGTTTGCTGCCAATGGGTATGAAACGCCACAATCAAAGGCACTTGAAACATCTTCTGAAGCACCTCAAATGGTCACAGAATCAATATTAGCAGTTGCCGAAGGTCTAGACCAATCTAATGTTGAATCTGATGCGTATACGCCAGCAGAAGTAATTGAAGAATCTATTATTAAGCCTGCGCAGCAGAACGGCCAGTATCAAAGCCAAAACACAGTGCAGGATGGTAATATGGCACCGGTACCTATGTTGGCAAACACTTCGCGCTGGACTGTACTTACCAACTTCTATCCCAATTACACGTTTAGAGAATTTGGCATTGCCCAAGATTATAAGGACGTTGTTAATCAACGCTATGAGGATATTATCAAAAATAGTGAGCGGGGTGGTTTTGCCTTCAACATCAGTTTAGATGTGGCGTATGAATTAGGAAAGGGCGTTTTTTTAGGTTCAGGCTTAGGTTACATGGAGATGAAGGTTAACGGGCGATATAGATTTAATATCAACGAAGAAATCATCACCACCAAAAGCGAACCTGGCCTTGTTGGTAAAACCGAGTCTGTATCTGCATATCAAGTTACACCCATTGATCAAGGCATCATACAAAGCTATCGTTACCTACAGGTGCCGCTGCATATTAGATATCAAAGATGGGCAACGCAAAAACTTATGGTTTTAGCCGAAGGCGGCATTAGCTACGTACGTTTTTTAGGTGCAGATGGCGCAAGCATTGACTATAAGACGTTAGTGCCTATTGATATACGCAGTTTAGATTATACCAAGAATTTGGCGAGTGTAGACTTTAAAATAGGCATGGCTTATGCCATAGATGATCAAATTTCGGTTGGCTTGCAGCCTTCACTCATGTATTTTACAAAGAGCATTTATTCGGATAACAGCCCCATAAATGTTGTGCCTTGGAGTGTTGGCGTAAACTTCAACGTAACCATGTGCCTTTATTAACTAATTCTGAATCAGGTTAGTTATTTTGGCTGCAGAATGGCAGCCGGCTTCTTCCATATTACATACAAGAAAGACAGAATCTTTGGTCTAGACCTTATGCGGGCCATAGCTATAATTACTGTGCTACTTGGGCATAGCAACCTCATTATTAAAGATACTGCACCCGCCTTTGCTAATTTACCGCTACCTAATGGGGTAGAGCTTTTTTTTGTTTTGAGTGGATTTTTAATTGGCCAAATTATTTTTACCCAGCTAACTAAAGGGCATTTTTCTTCATTTGGAGATTTATTGCGTTTTTGGCGTTTTAGATGGTTTAGAACCTTGCCCAACTATTATCTGGTACTGGTTTTAAATTTAGGGCTGGCTTATTTTGGACTTACCAAATATGCGCTTTCATCCTTTAGCTGGAAGTTCTGGTTGTTTTTGCAGAATTTTGCCTGGCCTTTTTATGGGTTTTATCCTGAAAGCTGGAGCCTTGCCATTGAAGAGTGGTTTTACCTGCTCTTTCCCATTACCTTAATTTTAACGTTAAGAATTCTCCGTAAACTATCAGCCCAATGGGTATCGCTATTCGTTATTGCAGTTTTTATTCTTGTGCCGATATGGCTTAAATACAACTTTGCGGCACATACAACTTTTGCTTCTGCTGATGATTGGAGCAAGAATATGAGGCGCGTGGTGATTTACCGGTTGGATAGCATAATGCTGGGTGTTTTATTTGCCTGGTTTAGCTTTTACTATCAATCGTTCTTTAAACGCTCACGTTGGATTTTATTGATTGCCGGTATCCTGCTAAACGTACTCAACAGAATGTACAATCTGCATTTTGAGACTGTTTTTTCACAGACCTTTTTTCTGGTTATTCAGGGTATTTCTATGGCGATGTTATTGCCCTTTTTTGCCCATTGGAGAAAGGCTTCCGGGTTTTTGGCACGTTTCATCACATATATCAGCGTGGTGAGTTATGCCATGTATGTGGTGCACTTTTCACTGGTATTATACCCTATGGCGCACTTCATTACGTTTGGTGATGGGGCTGCTGCGTGGGGTTATTATGCAGTCTTTTTTGGCGCAACGCTATTGCTCTCGCACGTGCTGTACAAGTACTTTGAAAAGCCCATGACAGATTTGCGTAAGCGAAAAT
>CAYQDW010000076.1:0-10835 GCA_964416385.1 uncultured Cryomorphaceae bacterium
TAGGTATTTAAGGCAAAGCCCCATATGACTTACTTTCAAAGAAGGGTTACAGAAGTCTGCTGGCTACTAAAATCAGGAAAAGCTTTAATATCTTGATCTGTGCCGGTACCTACCTTGCAGGTAGGCAAAAACAAACCCCATCAGTGGTAACTGATGGGGCCATCTATTCTAATTTTTTTAAAAAGGAATAAAGTATATCCCCTAATGGCTATTGATTTTCCATTTTAGCCATCTCCTCATCAAATGTCTTTTTAAACTTCTCGTAATTGTAGTCTATTAAGATACTTTCTGAGCGGGTAAGTGAGTTGTAATAATCTTTCACAAGTTCTTCACCGCTTAACTCTAGGGCGATGTAATACTTATACTTGCCAGTTGCAGATACTTGCATCACACGGTCACAAATGGGCTTTATCCCGTTGAGTTTCTGGTTAATCAGTGTACGTGCATTTTCTTCAAAACGCTCAAGAACTTCTTCTTGGTTGTTTATTTCAGAGCTCTTCACATAATTGTCGCCAACAACTTTCATGGTTGTAGAAATTTGGCCAGCAAGTTCTGCTTTAGCATTGCTCAGGGCTTTTTTCTTTGCCACATTCATGTCTTGACTTTCACCAAAACTATAGGCTCTAAAAAATTTGCCATCGCTTTTAAACTGTGAACATGGTAGAACTACTTCTATTTCGCCTTTAGGTGGTTCTACTGTTTTTTTCTTGCTTTTACAGCCGGGTGCAATACTTACTGCTGCAACCAGGGCAAATGCTGCTAGGGGGGAGATGAATCTTTTCATAAAGCTTTTTTTATTGATGCCAATTTACTTTTCAGTTTAACGTAAAACAAACGGTATGCCAAAAAAATTACCAAGGGTTGGCAAGTGCGGTATCCGTTAAAAAGAGATCATCAGAAAGCGTGCGCATAAATGCTATTAACGCACTTTTTTGATAGGGTGTCCAATTTCTACCTGTACCTGCAACTTTCATATTAGGGTCTATGGTATAGCTTATATGGCCACCCATGTTATAGTGTTCTATAACTTCTTGTAACGTTGTAAACCTACCATCGTGCATATAAGGAAACGAATATTCCACATTTCTTAGCGAAGGGATTTTGAATTTACCACGGTCTAATGAATCGCCAGTCACCACTTCATAACCTGTAAATGGCGTAAGAATAGAATCTAAACCGTTGTTGCTAAACTGTAAATCGCCATAAGAACCAAATAAATTACCCGTATTTAAATCGCCATGACAGTGAAAGCAATCACCCTCTTCACTGTTAAAAATTTGATAACCATCTGCTTCTAGCTGTGTAAATTGGTAGGCGCCACGTTGCCATCTGTCAAACTTAGAATCGGCAGAAATAAGCGTGCGTTCAAACTGCGCTAGGGCACGCGCCGCATTTTCTTTGGTAATTGCATTTTGTCCAAAAGCGGCTTCAAACATCTGAACATACTTGGGGTCAGCTTCTAACTTAGCAAGTACTTCTGGCCAAGTTGTGTTCATTTCTATGGGGTTTTCAATTGGTTGCAAAGCTTGGTCTTCAAGGCTAGAAGAGCGCCCATCCCAAAAGAAAAAGTCTTGCCAAGCCAAATTCATGATCACCATAGCATTTCTATCGCCAATGCTACCATCAATACCTGTACTAAATTGATTGGGGTCAGAAAAACTACTTTCCTGCAGATGGCAGCTAGAACAACTTTGTGTGTTATCTCCACTCAGTCTTGGGTCATAAAACAAGTGCCTGCCAAGTCTGATACCTTCTTCTGTTAACGGATTATCTGCGGGCATGCTAACTGGCGGAAAGTTTGCCGGTTTAGGAAAAGCCACTGGTGTTGTTTCTGGCCCTATCGGCTGCACAACAATTTGGTCTTTTTTACATGCGCTACCCGCTGCTAAGATGATTAAAGTCCAAATAATATAGTTTTTCATTTTTCTAAAGCCTGTGCACTAAGATAATCTGTTAACCGCTTATTTGTTCATTAAAAAGCGTTAAATCTTGCATTGGTTGCGTGCGTTTGCGGTAGCCTTAATGGCATACAAGTCCACATACTACTATTATCAGGTGCATTTTTTGTGGATGAACTAGCGTGCGCTCGTGTACGTTTTAAAACGCGCAATAAGCTGTTGCATATCTTCTGGAAGTTCAGAATCAAAAGACAGACGTTCATTTTTTGTAGGATGATCAAAGGCCAACAACTTGGCATGTAATGCATGTCTGTTGCAAATTTTAAAGCAATTACCAATAAACTGCTGGTACTTTGCATGGTTGGTGCCTTTTAAAATTCTATCGCCACCATATTCTTCGTCATTAAATAAAGGGTGACCAATAAATTTAAAATGTGCACGTATTTGGTGTGTTCTACCCGTTTCTAACTTACAAGCCACAATGGTAACATAGCCAAAGCGCTCAAGTACTTTATAGTGTGTTATGGCGTGTTTGCCATAATTGCCATCAGGAAAAACATCCATCACCTTTCGGTCTTTTAGGCTACGCCCGATATGACCTTCTATGGTACCTTGATCTTCCTTAACATCGCCCCAAACAATGGCTACATATTCACGATTGGTACTGCGATTAAAAAATTGTTTTGCAAGATGGCTCATGGCAAACTCATTGCTGGCAATAACCATAATGCCGCTGGTATTTTTATCTAACCTATGCACCAGCCCAGGTCTGTCTTCTCCATTGCCTACCGGTAAAGCATTGTACAAATAGGTAAGCGCGTTTACTAAAGTGCCGCTGTGATTACCAACACCCGGATGTACAACGAGGCCTGCCTGCTTATTAATGACGATTACATCGCTATCTCGGTACAGTACATTAAGCGGTATGTTTTCTGGAATAATCTCTTTTACGCGCGGCGGATAGCTTAAAACGATAGAAACAACATCGCCAGCTTTTACTTTATAATTTGACTTTACCGCGTTGCCATTAACTAAAATACAACCAGCATCTGCCGCCTTTTGTATCTTACTTCGTGATGTTTTTTCTAAAAAATTGGTGATGAATTTATCAACGCGCAGGGGCTTTTGGCCACCTTCTGCAACCAAGCGGTGATGTTCAAAGAGCTCATCTTGCTCATTTTGTTCATCTATTATTTGAGAATCTTGATCAACCACTATTGCAGAACTATTTTATGCATACTTAACGCCCGGTTAGATTTTACGTGTACAATGTAAATGCCACGAGGCAAATGCGCTACTTGTGCAAAATCTGTATCTCCGCTGGCCACACGCTGGCCTGTTAGGTTGTAAATTTCCCAAGTCACGTTATCATGGCTTGCATTTTCTATGCGTAAAGCATCCGTTGCGGGGTTAGGATATACGTTCACATTCAGGCGCTGCGCCTCATCTTCACCCAAGTTAACTGGGGTGTATTTAAAATACGGTCTAAGCATTACCGTACCAGGCACCAAGCTTTGGTACCAAATAAAACCATTGCCATAAAATTTAGGCGTAGCATTTAATGTGTTTTGGTCTAGACCAATATGAATGGCATTGGCCGAGCTCTGTATATACCCGATGTAAACTGCACCCGGAATGTAAACTGGTGTATCAAGTTCAAAAGGCATGAAATCATTGTGATAATAGCCGTATTGTGGCTTGTAAACAGAATCACTCACATAAATTGGTGATCCAGGTTGTCCATTGTCAAAACTCCAAACGGCTATCCTAAAACTATTTTGCTCGGCATCTGTGCCTGCGTGGGCAAAGTTGATCATGAGGCCGCGCAACGTATCTGGTGCCAACGGTTGAAATTCTATGGCTACGCGCGCATTATTTTGGTTTAGAATGCCATAAGCCCGTTCTGCCGTACCATCATCAAAAGCGTAGTAATTCTTAAAGGGGATGCTTCGCTCTAAGGTGTCATTAGCGCGTAAACCCTCTGCGGTACCATCAAACCAGGTGCGCATAAAAAAGGTAAACTCGCCTGTTGGTATGCCTGATGAAATTGGCTGAAGTGGTACGTTAAAATCGATATCTACATTGTGGGTAAGATTGGTAATTACAGGCACCGTGAGTTGGGCCTTGAGCTGATTACCATCTTTATTAAAAACATATTTTCCCAAATTCAGTGCCCAGCCACCTGGCGGCGGAGGGCCATTTCTGCGGTAGGTAAAAGTGAGGTTGTTTTGAAGCAGCGCATCACTGTAATGAAACCAAGGGATATGGGTAAAGTCTTCTGTTAAAAATGGATGCTGGCGCACAAACGCGGGCTCAGAAATAATGGTATCACCTGGATTTCGGTTTGCGTCTAGCTGTATGTAATCTACGTTCCAAACATCAAAAACGCCATTTCTGGCCCCATAAGCGCCAAGTCTAAACCTAAAGCCGTCTACTAAATACTTAGCATCATCAACCGGTATAGCAGCCACTCTAAAGTTGCTCAACGTGCCTGTGCCCACGGTGCTCCAAACCTGTTGCCAGGTGGTGTCTTGTGGCGACCAAAATTCTACCACCAAAGAATCTTCCGTTTCTGGAACTTCACCAAGCCCGCCTCTTTGGTATAAAAAGCTAAGCATTAGGTTAACAGGTGGGTTTTGAAAGCGGATATAGCGAGAGGTGAGGTAATCTGCTACGGTATCAGAGCCATTTTGATTAATGGCGTAGGGAAAGCCAAATTCATCTGTGCCGTCAAAAGTGGCAACGCCTATACTTAGTGGCCCAACACAAAATGTGGTATTAACAAACACATCGCGGTCTGCCCAAAAATCGGGGCGCGGATAAGACTTCTTCCAGCTAAAATCATCAATGATCGGTAGCTGGATTGTATCATCAAAAGTTTTGTAAAGCGGTGCCGAAGGCCTTTTTAAATACTGCAGTGGAAGCGTTTCTTCCATAATTTGCCCAAAACTGAGCAAGGGCGCAAAAAATAAAAGAATGAGCTTAAAGTGAGTCTGGTTCAAAATAACTGCGTGTTGAGTCAGCATATACATCAGGATATGCAAATTGTAACGAATCATTTGGCACTTTGGTACTATCGTTGGTTAACCAAATGTCTACCGTAGTGCCTAAGCGTATACTTGGTGTTAAGCTAGGTTCTGGCGCTTGGCGGTAAATGATAGCAGATGTACTGTCTGTAACTTCTAGGTCATAAATAACCAACCCAAGATTTAAAGAATAAGACCTTAGCTTGCGTTCTGCATCATCAGCAGATAAGCCCATAACATACGGTATGGGTATGCGTTCATCTCCAAGACCTGAGCCAATAATCAAATTAATCGTTGTGCCTTTAATGAACTTATCCCCGGCTTTTATCGGCTTTTTATTGCGCTGCATGCCTAAAACTACGTCTTTGGCTAAATCGGGCTTATAGATGAGCTGGCCAATTTTAAACCCTTTAGATTCTAAATCGTAAACAGCTCTGCGCAATGTTTTATCTATAATATGCGGAAGCTCAATCTTGCGAACAGTAAATGGATTGATGGTAAGTAGGATCTGCCGCTCTGTTTTTACTTCTGCCCCTGCTTTCGGAAACTGGTCAATAACAGCACCTAATGGAATGTCTGGGATAAACTCAGTGCTATCAATAACCTTAAACTTTAGCTTATTGTGTTCAAGCAATGCTTCGGCTTCTGTAAGGGTTAAGCCGTTGAGGTCTGGTACGCTTATTTTCTCGCTGTAATGGGTTATAGACTTTAACCAAATCTGTGTGCCCCAAACCAATAGCAACAAAAAAACGGCACCAAGAATTGCATTGGCAAAAAAAGTTTTGCTCTTAAAGAATGCGAATAGTTTTTTCATCGGGGGCAAAAGTAAACAAAGAGAACGTGCGCCAACGTCAAATCAATATGCAGTGAGGTGGCGCTTTTAAACCACGTTGAAAATCAGCGCGGCATATAAAAATATGCGGGCAAATCTAGATAGGGTTAAAAACACAAAGGTTCGCAGCGGAAATTGTACCACGCCACTAACAATACAAATGGGCGGATAGGGCAGTGGCGTTATGGCAGCAATAATAATGAGTATGCCTCCGTAGCGCCTAATTTGCTTGAACTGTACGGTGAATTTCTCATCCATCCAACGGTGTACGCGGGGTAGCTTATGCAGTTTGGTGCCAATAAAATAAGCGCCCAAACCACCTAGATATGAGATTAAACTAATCAGCAATACCCAAAGCCAAGGGTGTGCAAAGCCCTTTGCCCAAACAATGTAAAATTCTGGCGCCAGCAAGCCCAATGTTAATTCTGAGGCAAAGAACGAAGACAGCACCACTGGCGTGCTAAAGTGTGCGGTGATGTAGTTGGCTAAACTCGAAATATCAAAAACGTAGGTATTGATCAAATAAATTGCCACACCCAATAGTATTAGTGCTGCAATAAGCCGCAAGGCACTTGCACCAATAAAGCGGTATGTGCCACTGCGCCTGTAGTACACGTGGTAAATGTGGCCGCGTTTCATGATGCGTTTTAGGGGAGACATGTACGGTGTTTAATAGAGGGACCCAAAGCTATATTTTTAACTTACGGGCATAGCTTAACAAGGTGTTAAGGTTTTTGTTGTGGGATGTAAAATTGTAGGCTTACAACATGCTTGTTGCTGTTGGCAAGATTCAAACTACTCAGATAGATGACGTAACCGTAATGTAAAGTCCATTTTTTGTTTATGTCTATACCTAACAAAACATCTAACTGATCAGGAAAATCTGCTGTAAATGCATAGCCAACGCCACCATAAAATAATTGGTTAACCCACAGGCGCGCATTGGTCATGAGGTAAGACGATGCTCCAAATTCGCTATCTACATATCTGTACAAAACACCCAAGTCAAGAGATAATAAGGCATTTACTTTTGGGGAATAGGCCGCGTAGGCAACCAATTCTTGCTCTGGGGAGATGAGGTTTGTTTGGTCTATCAGATTAAAGGTTGGCGTTAAACTTACGCCCGCATAAAAATTGGTGCGGGTGTATTGTAATCCAAAACCGAGGTTAAGATCATTGCCCATGCCGCTGGGCGGAGGTATTGCGGGGTCATTTGGGGTAGATGGGGCAAACCAGTCTATGTTCCAGCTATTGCGGGTGATATCTAGCATAACACCGGCAGAAAGCACAGAAGCATCAGCGAAAGTAAATTGGTAATTGTAGTTAAATACGAAGCGCTGCATCATTAAATAGCTGCTATCTCGATTGCCTAACGCCTCTGGATTGGAATTAAAATACGAAAACCCAAATCCGCTTTTTAGCATATTGCTATGCTTATCTACTCTAAAATAGAGCAGGCTGCCATTAAAATCGAAATCAGACCTCCCCAACTGGCTGCCTAAAGCAGCATCTAGTTCATAATTAATGCCACTAGCAGCAGGGTTTAAACTTGATAATTGCAACCACCAATGGCTTGGTATTACTTTTTGTACCTGCCCAAAGGCATGAAAAAATAACATGAGGAGGAGGGTTGTTGTCGTAACGCGTTTCAAGAAATTCTGCTCCATTTTAATTTTCCTTTATGCTGGCGGATGTATTCTGAGCGGATTCGTGCATGTTGGGGCAATTCTAAACGCGGGTCTTCATGCAATATTTCATGGGCTATTTTTCTAGCCAATTGCAATAATTGTTGGTCTTTGCTGAGGTCTGCAATCTTAAAATTTAAGAGACCACTCTGGCGTGTACCCATTAAATCTCCGGGGCCGCGCAGGCGGAGGTCAACATCTGCAATTTCAAAACCATCATTGGTGCGGCACATGGTTTCTAAGCGTGTGCGGGCATCGGCAGAAAGTTTGTGGCCGGTTAGTAAAATGCAATAGCTCTGTTCAGCGCCGCGCCCAACGCGCCCGCGTAGTTGGTGTAGCTGACTTAACCCGAATTTTTCGGCATTCTCAATAATCATTACACTGGCATTGGGTACGTTTACACCCACCTCAATTACCGTTGTGGCCACCATAATATGCGTTTCTCCCCGAGCAAAGCGCTGCATTTCAAAATCTTTGTCTTCGGGTTTCATGCGGCCATGAACCACACTTACCTGATAATTTGGCTGCGGAAAGTCGCGTTGAATTTGTGCATAGCCATCCATGAGGTTGTTATAATCCATTGCCTCACTTTCTTCAATAAGCGGAAAAACGATATAAATCTGCCTGCCTTTGGCAATTTCTTCGCGCATAAAACCAATCACCCGCAATCGGCTATTTTCAAACCGATGTGTTGTAGTAATAGGTTTTCTACCCGGAGGTAGCTCGTCAATTACTGAAATATCTAAATCGCCATACAGGCTCATAGCAAGCGTTCTAGGTATGGGGGTTGCTGTCATAACAAGAATATGCGGTGGTACTCCAGGGCCTTTTTTCCATAATCTTGCCCGTTGGGCTACCCCAAACCTATGCTGTTCATCAATAACAACAAGTCCCAGATTTTTAAAAACAACAGGGTCTTCAAGCAGGGCATGCGTGCCCACAATAATGTGCAATGTACCCGTTGATAAAGCCTCAAGCATGGGCTTTCTTGCACGTTGTTTTACACTGCCCGTGAGCAGCTCTATAGTTACTGGCATATCAACCAAAAGCTCTTTTAGCGAGTTATAGTGCTGCGTTGCTAAAATTTCTGTGGGCGCCATCAGGCATGTTTGATAGCCATTGTCTAATGCAATAAGCATCGTCATTAGGGCAACCACCGTTTTACCACTGCCCACATCGCCCTGCACTAAACGATTCATGTGTGCGCCCGTTTGCGTATCACGCCTAATTTCTTTGAGTACACGCTTTTGTGCTGCGGTGAGTTCAAAAGGGAGGTGGTGGTTGTAAAAATCATTGAAATAGTTACCTACCGATTCAAAAACAACGCCCTTATATTGCTGCTTATGAACGTTTTTCTGGTTGAGTAAGGCCAGCTGTATAAAAAAGAACTCATCAAATTTTAAGCGCAACTGCGCCCTTTTAAGGGCATCTGGGTCTGGCGGAAAATGAATATGCGCAAAGGCGGTTTTGCGGTCTACCAGCTTATTCTGCGTCAAAATTTGTTCGCTAAGTGTTTCTGGAAGCACCTCAATGACCTGCGGCAACAGATGCTGCATAATATTGGCAATGCCTTTGCTACCCAGCCCGCGACCATTTAACTTCTCGCTACTCCTGTAAACTGGCAAGAGGCCCTTTACCAAGCTTTTTTGGTGTTCCTCTAGCGTTTCCATTTCTGGGTGTACAAAGTTGTAGCTGTTGCGATATACCGATGGCTTGCCATAAATCACCAGTGGTACCCGTAGCTTAATGGCTGGTTTTATCCACTTTATGCCTTTAAACCAAACCAATTCTGTTTGGCCGGTTTCATCTTCAAAATGTGCTACAAGGCGCTTGCCGCGGCCTTCGCCCACTTCATCAACTTGGGTAATATGGCCAATGAGTTGTATTTCGGCCTGGTCAGAGTTTATCTGGCTCACTTTATAATACTTGCTCTTATCGGCCCAGCGAAAAGGATAATGCTCTAGCAAATCGCCATAAGTAAAAATGCCAAGATCTTTGCGCAACAGATCTGCCCGTTGCGGACCAACGCCTTTTAGAAACTCAATAGGGGTTTGCAGTAGATCTTTTTGCATCGCCTTAAATGTATTGAAGCGCAATTAAGTCACAAAGTGTATATGTATGTAGAAAATTGTCCATATCAAATCAATCATTTGTTTCGTGGCATTTTCCCTTTCCCCAACTTAGAAAACGCTTATCCAACTTAG
This sequence comes from uncultured Cryomorphaceae bacterium, assembly GCA_964416385.1. Taxonomy (GTDB): domain Bacteria; phylum Bacteroidota; class Bacteroidia; order Flavobacteriales; family Schleiferiaceae; genus JAUHWL01. The sequence goes on from CAYQDW010000076.1 coordinate 9,646, forward strand.
ATCAGAGGGTTTAGGGCTGAGGTTTGTTGAGGTAAAACATTGTATTTTCAACCGATAAAAATAATGTAATGCGATTTGCTTTTTTTGTCTGCATTTTCCCTTTTATTGCTCTTGCACAGCATACCACTTACCAAGTACCGGCCGATACTACAGCCCCGCGCGAATTAATCATAGACCAAAAAAAGCTGGATGTTTCGCTAACCTTTGAACCCGAAAAAGGGCTTGTAAAAGGTCTGGCAACAATCGTGTTTGAACCTCTCACCAACGAGGTAGACTCCATTTGGCTGGATGGCGTAAAGCTGAATTATGAAGCGGTACTGTATGATGGCGCAACCCCAAAATATAACGTATATGAAAAGGGCATCGCCATTTTTCCAGATACTGTACCGCAATTGCGCACGCATCATGAAATAGAAATCCGTTACGCAGCCACGCCAACACGGGGCATCTTTTTTATGGGTTGGGAGGATAAGACCAACACCGCACCCAAGCAAATCTGGACGCAAGGGCAGGGGATAGATCATCGGCATTGGATTCCGCATGTAGATGCCCAAAATGATAAACTGATTACTTCGCTTACGGTGAGCTTTGATACGGCTTATCAGGTTATTAGTAACGGCATCCTGAAAAACTATATGTCGGTTGAAAACATAGGTCATTGGCACTATACGATGGATAAACCGCATTCTTCTTACCTCATTATGCTGGCCGTTGGCAGGTATGCTGATTTTAAAGAACAGAGCCATTCCGGCATTGAACTCACCAATTATTACTACCCAAATTGGGCAGATAGAAATCCCTATACCTACTTTCAAAGTACCTCTGTTTTTGATTTTTTAGAAGCAGAAATTGGCGTTGCCTTTCCCTGGCAGAACTACAAACAGGTGCCAGTGATGAATTTTCAACATGGGGCGATGGAGAATACGGGTGCTACCATTTTTGGGGATTTCTTCTGTGTGGATTCTATCAGCTTTAACGACCGAAATTACGTTGGTGTAAATGCCCATGAGCTGGCGCACCAATGGTTTGGCAATTTGGTTACCGCCACCCACAGTACCCACCATTGGTTGCACGAAGGTTTTGCCACTTATTACGCTTGGTTGGTAGAAAAGGAGGTTTTTGGTGATGATCGCTTTGCCGTTTTGCGAAAAGAAAGTTTGGAACGGGTGATTACCGCAGAGGCACAAAAC
>CAYQDW010000077.1:0-10606 GCA_964416385.1 uncultured Cryomorphaceae bacterium
CGTTTTCATGCAGCTTCTCAATAATGGTATCTGCAATGGCCAAGCCTGCCGTAGCCGCCGGACTAGGGGCATTGAGCACATGCAAATGACGCTCTGACTGTTCAAATAAAAAATCATCTACCATTTCTCCGTTAGGTTTAAGCGTCATGGCGCGTACACCACTACGTCCACGCACAATATCTGCAGGATCTAAAGCTGGTATCAGTTTTTGCAATGCCGCTAAAAACAAAGGCTTTCGCCATGCACGAATCTGTTCATGCAAGCCCATGCGCCAATGTTTTGCAAACAATTGCCAAGTGCCACTAAAAGCTAATGCGTCTGCGGCATCTCGCAGGTTAAAAGCGCTACGTGTATAGCCTTCACGTTTAAAGCCGAAAACAGCCGTTGGTCCGCATTCTATGCTATCATCTGTCATACGGGTAAAGTGCACCCCTAAAAATGGAAAAGCTGGATCAGGCACAGGGTAGATAAGATTTCTCACTTTGTGTTTTCCCGCATCTGTAAGATGATAATAATCGCCCCGAAATGGCACGGTTTTAATTCTTGGTTTAAGACCATCTAAATAAGCCAACCGATCAGCTTGAAGGCCTCCGCAGAAAATAACTTGTTTACCCATAACTGTTTGGCTATTACTGTGCAGTACCGTATGTGATGTTTTCTTTTCTATACCAATGACTGGAAAGCCTGTTATAGCAACATTGTTTTTTTGTTGGGCGCCTAAGGCCACTAATTTTTCTACCACTGCGCCAAAGGCAATAATCCCTGTTTGCGGCACAAAAACCGCTTTTAAACCTCTTGCATAAGGTTCTATAGTTTGAAATTCTTGGGGATCTAGCAGCTTCAATCCATCCAAACCATTTTCAATACCACGTTTGTAAATGTGTTCTAAACGCGCTACTTCTTCGGTATTTGTGGCAACGATTATTTTTCCACATACATCATGGGGTATTTCATGCGCTTCGGCAAACGCCACCAGCTGCGCCCTGCCAGAGATACACAAATTTGCCTTATAGCTTCCTGGCTTATAATAAATACCGCTATGAAGAACACCGCTATTATGCCCAGTTTGATGCCCCGCCCAGCGCGTTTCTTTTTCTAAAATGCAAATACGCGCATCAGGATAATTTTTTGAAAGTTTATAAAATACAGAAGCCCCTACAATACCGCCACCTACCACAACAAAATCAAATATACTTTCTGTTTTCATGTCAGGAAATTATTTAGTAAACTTGTTCATCAATCAATTTTTAGGAACCTAACCTTTTACAAAATGAAAAAAAGCATCTTTTTTTTGCTCTTTGTGCCTCTGCACCTTTTAGCACAAAACATTACCAATACACTAGGTACAGACGGCAGTTTCATCCTAGAAGACAATGCAAATAACAGCATTTTTGTAGCCCAGCGTTTAACAGCAAGCACTGCGCGTATCATTTTTGGTGATTATTCCAACACCTTCAATTTACCAACGGGCAATGTGGATTTTATTCAAAATGAGGGTGGAGAAAGCGTAAATATTATCGTGGGCAGAAATGGCATATCCACCGCATTACCCAAGCTACAATTCTTTTTTACACCTGGCCCTCTTGATGCGCCAACAAATGTTTCAAGTACCAACGTCTTGGGGCAACTTAATTTTGGCGGCTATTTTAATGGATGGCGCACCGATGCATACATCAACGCAGAAGTACAAGGTGCTCCGGGTTCTAGCATCCCTACAGCACTGCATTTTGGTACACGAGATGCAGCTTCTAGCGCTTTTAACGATATGGTTTTTGATGCCGAGGGAAATTTAACGGTGCCCTCAGCAATTACTGCACAGGCCATTCGTACGGTAAACACAAGCATTACACTCGGCAATACCGATCAAACGATTATTGCTACAGATGCCATAACCATAACATTACCCACCCCAAGCGCAGCGCTTAAAGGGAAGACTTATAACATCAAAGCAAATACAGCATCAACTGTAACTATTGGCGGTAATAACGTAGAATCTCTTGGAGGGCTAAGTCTGACCGGGGGAGACTGTGTTACCTACCAATGCGATGGAAATGGGTGGTTTATCATTAATTATTTTGATAAACCATAAGCGACATGAAAAAGTATCTACTTCTTGCCTTTAGCAGCTTAGCTTTTGGGGGATTTTCACAAAAGATAACCATTGGCGGTGGTGCTGAAATCAACATTGTTGGAGACAATAGCGGAAGCCCAACTTATACAACTACTTTGCATTGTGACGGAGACCTTGAGGTGCAAGGCATCTTAGACTTAGACCACAATGCAACGCTAGTACTTGGGGGCGATTTCATTTCTAGCACAGCAGGCACTAATATTCAACGTGGTAACAGCACGGTAATTTTTAATGGTACAAGTGCACAAAGCATACGCAGAGGCATCAGCAGCAACTCAAACTTCGGGTTTTACAATTTAACATTGAACAATGCCGCTGGGCTAACAATTAACCCAACCAATATCCCAACATTTACGGTTTATAACATCTTAACACCCCAACTGGGCACACTCACCACGGGAGACGTTTTGGTAATCAATGCGCTTAATCCAACCAACTATGGCCGCATAGCATATGGTAATGGCAACTTTTCTGGTGAAGTAATCATTGAAAAAGATTTATCAAACACCAATGCCGGCTGGCGACACCTTTCTATGCCGTTTGGCGGTGCAGGCGATACCTGGGGAAGCATCACCAAAAATGACATCGAACTGTTAATGAACAACCATAGCCCCGCAAATCAAATTAATTGTTTGAGCTGGAATAGCCTGCCCTCAGGAAATGCGGATTACGCATCTGGTTGGCAGCCAACGCAAACAACAAGCACTTTTACCACAGCAGTTGCAGCATATTTAAACGAGGCCGTTGCGCTACATGCTGTATCTGCTCTTTTTTCCTTTAAAGGCACTTTACACAATCAAACTTCCATCCCATTTTCATTGGCTTTTACCCGCGACCCAGACGATGCTACTGGCTTAAATGATGCAGCTGTTGGATGGAATTTTATTCCCAACCCGTGGCCCGCTCTGGTAGATGTTAATGCCCTACTCAATGATGCTGATTTTGAACCTGCCTATAAAGCCATACATATTTATAATGCGGTTAATGGTACCAGTCAGGCTATTTTAAGAGATAATAATGTAACCAAAGTGGGGTATAATGCAAGCGGAACAACGCTGCTTAATGCCACCGTAAATGTGCCGCCACTTCAGGCCTTTTGGGTAAAAGCTGACCAGACCGGCCAACAAATTATTCTAAAAGCTGCTACAATGCAAAGTGTAGAACAGCCAGATGTTGCCAACGCCGTTTTTATGAAGAGAGAATTCCCAATTATTAGAATTAATGCTTTTGATGGTGACAGCCTTTGGGATCAGCTTGTTATTTACTTTAATGCGCACAGTACTCGCAATTTTGATCTTGATGGGGATGCATACTATCTGCCCACGCAGAACAAAGAACTGCCCATTATTTATGCAAAAGAAGGAGATGCGCAAGCGAGCATTGTAAGTAGACCAGCCATTACAGCAGATAGCGTTGAAATTTCTTTTGGTGCATCTTTTAAAAGCCAAAATTACTTTTTGCATGCCGATTTGGATGAGCTACCAGCGGAATGGCACGTTTATCTGCGCGACAAAAAAACACAGAAAACCGTTAAACTAAGCCACAATACCAGTATTGCATTTTCGCAATCTGAAGGCATTAGCCCGGATAGGTTTGTGCTTTATTTTACTAAAAACAGCCATGATTTTAACCATTTGGTAACAGGAGAGCAACCTAAAATTGTTGCGCGCGCTGCCCAAAACGGGCTACTGCTACAAAGTAAGGGCGTAACAGGCAAAGGCATGATAACGGTTTATGATGCCAGCGGTAAAATACGCTACCAGCGTCTACATCACATTAACACTTCCGAAACCCTACATATACCTTTAATAGAGAAATCTCAAATTATGTTGGTAGAAGTAAACGTTGGTGGCGCCTTTTACACAGACAAGGTGTTTTTCTAACATTAAATATTGGGGGCATCTTTATATTGGCATTCATTAAAATGAAAATCGCGCTTAAACTGCTAGTTTCTTAATCAGCATACTTTTGAGCATGTTGGTAGCGTGAGTTCTACCCAATTGCCCGGTCTTTTAGGGCGAGGCTTGGTGATTTAGTCAATTTGTTGTTGATATGCCTTGTATATTGCTAATTTCAAGGCCTCATGAAAGAAACAGATTTTATAAGCCAAAATGCGGATAAATGGGCCAAGATAGAGGCTCAGTTGCAAGAAAAAGGACGGCTTAAAGATTATCGTAATTTAAGTGAGAGCTTCGTAGAAATAACCGAAGATCTAGGTTATGCGCAAACCTACTATGGACGCAGAACAGTGCGCGTTTATCTTAATACACTTGCGCAAAAGCTTTACAAAAAAGTATTTAATACAAGAACAATAGACAAAACTAGCAAGTTCCGGTTTTGGAGTCATGAGCTACCAACCGCCCTGTGGGAAAGCAGAACAGAACTAAGCCTTGCGTTAATAGTATTTCTAATTTCTGCTTTTATTGGCGTGGTAAGCAGCACTTATGATAATGGCTTTGCAGATCAGATTTTAGGTTCTAACTATGTAGAGATTACCAAAGAAAACATCGCTAAAGGCGACCCAATGGGTGTTTACAAGGATACCGAGCCATTTGAAATGTTTTTTCGCATAATGCTCAATAACTTGCAGGTTTCCGTAATCACTTTCATTCTGGGCCTTTTAGCTGGTGTAGGCACATTGGGCATTTTGGTCCGTAATGGCGTGATGCTTGGTGTTTTTCAGCAATTTTTTATCGCGCGAAACATAGGTTTTGAAAGCTTTTTAACGATATGGCAACACGGCACCATTGAAATTGCCAGTATTGTAGTGGCGGGAGGTGCAGGACTGGTACTTGGGCGCAGTATTATTTTTCCGGGTACGCTGCCCCGTAGCATTTCCCTAAAATTTGGTGCGCTCAAAGGCTTAAAAATACTACTTGGTGTTGCGCCACTCATTGTTTTGGCCGCTTTTATTGAAAGCTTCTACACCCGTTTTGACGACCTTCATTTCGCCTTTAGAATAGCAACACTCGCAGCATCATTGGCTTTTATTACCGGCTACTATATCATTTTACCTATTAAGCGCGGACGCAGTTCAAGTTTGCTTGACGATGTTGCCCCAGATTACAGTGAGAGCCATGTTACCTATCACCTCAACCTGAACAGCCTAAAAACCTTAGGTGAAATCTTTAGCGATGCGCTAATCATTTTTCAACGTAACCTGTCTGTTCTGCTGCGAAATGCCGCGTTGCCAGCTAGCATTATAACTATAGCCATACTTTTATTTTTACGGGAAGATTTTGCCAGTTACTACTACTTTACGCCACTCAACAATCAAATTCTTGTTGATTTGGCCCTAACCGTTGGCGAAGTTGTACGTAGGTTACCTTTAATTGGAAGTCTCTTTAACTTTAATAAAACTTTGTGGTTTTGGCCTTTAATGGCGATATCCATCACTTTCATAACCCAACACGTTTCGCAAAGCCTGATTCAACTTATTGGCGAAAAGCATCCAACCCTTAGCCACTCAAAGGTGATGAGGAAAACAATATCTCATTTTCTAATCCACCTATTGATGCTCGCCCCATGCCTCTATTCTCTTTGGTATTTACCCTTCTATTTCTTAATCGGGCTTCCCGCTTCCGCGGCATTGTGGTTTATTATGCGGTCTGAAAATCTTTTATCATGGCAAGCATTAGGCCGCGCCATACGCATGACCTTTTCTGGGTTTCTTCGCGCCATTGGCACTGCAGTTACAGGCATTTTGTTCAGTCTATTAGCAGCACTTTTGTTACAGAGCCCAACGTTTTACATTCTATTTGAGCTTGGCAATGATTTTATCGGCTTTTCTGAGGGGCCGAAAATTATTTTGGAATTCATCATTTTATGCCTATCAATCATCATACTATTTAGCGGCATACAGTTCATCGCCTACATATCTATTTTGAACTACCGGAATAGCAAGGAAATCAAGGAAGCGCCACTTTTACTTCGTGAAATTAACGCGCTGAGCTTAAAGCGTACAAAATGAGGCATTTAAAAATATCTCTGTTTTTCGTATTTGTGCTGCTTGCTTTAGGGCAAAACCTTGCCGATACGCAACCACCACAGGTGTTAGACCAAGATGCCTGGCAAGAACTAACTGAAGATTTAGATTATACAGAAACAGAACCACAACCTAAAAAGAAAACGCGTGAATTCAGATTACCCAACTTAAACCTGAATACCACATTTTTTAAATATCTATTTTTCAGCGTCATACTCATTTTGCTCATCTACGTTTTAATACGCTATGTACGTGCGCTGCAAAGCAATGCTAGAGTAAAACAAGCGCTACAGGTAGATGTTACAACCTTACAGCAGGCCGAAAAAAATCCGCTTAAAGCCAATCTAACCAAGCTCATAGAAGATTTGGTTGCAGCACAACAGTACCGCGAAGCAACACGTGCGTATTTTCTTTTGGTATTACAACGTATGCATCTGCTCGGACTCATCCAATGGGAGAAGCCAAAAACTAATTTTGATTACGTAAAAGCATTGAGTGGGTCTACTTTACATCCATCTTTTAGCCAGCTCACCTATTATTTTGAAATCATTTGGTATGGACAACAGCAGGTAGACCGCAACCAATTTAAAAGTATAGAACCCGAATTCATCAACCTTTTAAGGCAACTGCAAAGTGATGAAGAATAACCCAAAGCTCATTTTTACGCTAGCGGTTCTTTTCATGCTTTGCGTGGTACTCTTGGTTTTTTACCTAAAAGACGATGCTTTTAATTGGCGCCAATCATACAATGCTACTGGAGATGAACCTTATGAACTAGGCGTTTTACATGAACTTTTAGAAAACAATGTATATCAGGGAGAATTTTCAGATTTAAAGCAACCATATTCTGAGTCGCTAGATGAATTAGACCCTTCTCAGAAATACAATCTCATTGCTATAAAACGCCTATTCTACCCAGATACGGCAGAAATTCGCGCGTTGCTACAATTTATTAGCAAAGGCAATACACTGGTTTTAAGCAGTGAAAACATCTCCCCTTTATTGGCTTTAGCCCTAAGCCACGGTATGGATACCATTACCACGCTTGGCAAACACCTTACGGCGGAAGAACACTATGCATACGTTCCAGATTCTGTACATCAGGCATATCAAGAAACAGACTCTTGGGCTGTTATGGATAGTATACATGACGCATATAAAAATGCACTCCAACAAAAAGTAAATGCCTATAGCTACCTGAAAAAAGCAGAATCAACAAAAAGCATTAACCTACTAAGTGGTTCTGGCCAAACAGCAACCTTAAGCATGCCTTATAAAAACGAGATCCTAGAACATCAATGGATGTATGTAAATACGGATGTTTTTAGCAATGCGCGCGTTCTTTTTCAATTTGAAGCGCAAAAATTACCAACTGCGGTTCAGTTTGGCATTGGTGATGGGCAGGTGCTCATTTGTAGTACACCTGTACTTTTTACCAATTACTTCATACGCAAGCAAGAGCACTTCACCCTCATAAACGAACTTTTTAATACCATACCAAAAAGTGCCATCCTATTTGATGATGTACGAAGATTTAAGACCAACTGGCCAACAAACAATGGCTCCGGCACAACACTTTCGCAATCGCCATTATCATTTATTCTATCGCAACGTGCTTTACGTTGGGCTTGGTTTACACTCTTGGGCACGGTACTGCTTTTTGTGCTATTTAGAAGTAAACGCAAACAGCGCATTATTCCTCTTGTAAAACCAAACCGAAATACAACCTTAGCCTATGCACAATTACTAGGCAGCTTACAGCTCAAGGAGAAACAGAATAACGTAAAGGCGCAGGAAATTTTTCAGCACTTTATGCAGCACCTGCGGGCACGCAACCGATGGCATGGCAATGCAAATGAAGCATTAAAGCAAAAGCTGCTAAAGCTGGCGCCAGACCTTAATCGCGAAATAGAAATTGTAGTTCACTTGGGCACGATGGCAAGCAATCAGCATCAAATTTCTGATCAACAATTGATCAACCTTTTCAACTATACTAATTTGTTAATACAGCGCACGTAATATGAGTACTGAAAACCAAAACCCCGAAGAGTTGCACCAGACGCCTCTCGAAGAACAAGTAACGGATGAAAATACCGCTTCTAAACAGGAAAAAACAGAAGAACCTCAGGCAGGATTTAAACCTGTAGATAACCCGATGCAAGAACAACTCAATGCATTGCATAATGCCATGCAAGACTTGCGCAACGAAGTACAAAAACTCGTTATCGGTCAGGATGAAATGATAGACCTGCTTCTTCTAAGTGTGCTTTGTGGCGGCCATGCCTTGATAGAAGGCGTACCTGGTATCGCCAAAACACTTACTGCTCGCTTATTGGCAAAAACATTAAACATTAATTATTCTCGGATTCAATTCACCCCAGATTTGATGCCCGCAGATGTAGTAGGCACCAATGTGTACAATATGAAGAACAGTGACTTTAACTTCAACCAAGGGCCCATTTTTAGCAACGTTGTATTGATAGACGAGATTAATCGCGCACCAGCAAAAACACAAAGTGCACTTTTTGAGGTGATGGAAGAAGGTCAGGTAACGGTTGATGGCGTAACCTACCCAATGAGTCAGCCTTTTTTGGTACTGGCTACGCAAAATCCTCTAGAACAAGAAGGTACCTATAAACTGCCAGAAGCTCAGTTAGACCGCTTTCTCTTCCGCATACTCATATCCTACCCTGATTTAGAAGACGAGTTAAAAATTCTGGAGCGCTTCCGCACAGACTTTACCAGGAGACAAGAAGCCAACATTAAGCCCGTGCTAAGTGGGGAGCAGATTTTGAAGTACCGTGAGTTGGTAGAAAAAATTCACATTGATGATGAGCTGCTCAAGTACATAGCACAGGTAATTCTGGAAACCCGAGACAACCCTGACCTCTATTTGGGTGCATCGCCACGGGCCAGTCTGGCCATTCTTAAGGCATCAAAAGCAAGCGCTGCACTTAACAGGCGCTACTTTGTTACGCCAGATGATGTAAAGCGCGTGGCATTTGCCGTACTAAACCACCGCGTAATGCTTACCCCAGAGCGCGAAATGGAGGGTTATGATGCACGCCAGGTGATTGACGAGATTCTCAACAAGATTGAGATTCCACGCTAAATGAAATTCATCAGGAGCTTATACCTGGAGAACCGGCTTTTTCTGCTGCTAAGCGGGGTTATCATCCTGTTTGCCCTAAGCTTTTTGTGGCACAGCGCTTTTGTGGTTGCACTTGCTGCCTTGTTGCTTGTTGGCTTGCTGTTGTTGGCAGACATCGTTTGGCTATACAACAAGCAAATCCGCATATTGGTTACCCGCAAAACGCCAAGATTGCTGTCTTTGGGCGATGACAATCCGATAAAGATCAAACTGGAAAATACCGCCCCTATAAGCCTGCACATTACGCTTTTTGATGAGCTGCCTTATCAAATACAGAAGCGCGATTTTCTACAAAAACTTTACCTGAAAGCTGGCGAGCAAAAAGAGATAACCTACCTGATTAAGCCCGCCCAGCGTGGTGAACACCATTTTGGTTACGTAGTATTATACCTAAGCAGCAGGTTAAACCTGATCAGCAAGCGCATAAACGCAGCAAAACCTGTAATGGTTCCGGTTTACCCAAGCATCATCCAAATGAAGAAATATGCGCTGGTAACCAATCCGCGGCTCAGCCAATTTTTTGGGGTTAAAAAGATGAGGCGCATTGGGCATAGTTATGAGTTTGAGCAGATCAAAAACTATGTAAAAGGAGATGATTACCGCAGCCTGAACTGGAAAGCAACCGGTCGCCACAATGCGCTTATGGTTAACAGTTACCAGGATGAACGGAGCCAGCCTGTTTATTGCATTATTGACAAGAGCCGGCAAATGCGCCTGCCGTTTGCACGCCTAAGCCTGATGGATTATGCCATAAATACAGCCTTGGTAATAAGCAATGTGGCCTTGCAGAAAAAAGACCGTGCCGGGTTGATAACCTTTGCAGAGCGCATTGAAACCACCATTAAGGCAGATAACCGGGCACTGCAGCTCAGAAGAATTTTAGAAAGTCTTTACAATCAACAAGAAAGCCAGCTTGAAGCCAATTATGAGTTGCTTTACAAGAGTTTGAAAAATATGGCCCGCACGCGCAGCCTCATCATACTTTTTAGCAATATAGAGAGCAGGCAAACGCTTGACAGGCTCAAACCCATATTAAAGCGCATTGCCAGTTTTCACCTGCTTGTGGTTGTATTCTTTGAGAATACAGAGCTGGCAGATTATGGCAACAACCAAGCTCAAGACCTCACAGACGCATACCTCATGAGTGCTGCCCTGCGGATGAATGACGAGAAGAAATACCTGATACAGGAGTTGCAGCAACACGGAGTGCACACCATCCTAACTCGTCCGGAAGACCTTAGTATTAACACATTGAACAAGTACCTGGAGTTTAAAGCCCGGGGAATGATATAAAAGTCTGATATGAATCGATTAGCGCTCCTCGTCCTCCTGTTAACAA